>JBDSZM010000254.1:0-6630 GCA_039925165.1 Burkholderiaceae bacterium | reverse complement strand
CGAGGATCGCCTTCTTGTTGACCGCCAGGTTCAGTGCCTGGCGCACCTGCTTGCTGTCGAACGGCTTCTTCTCGACGTTGAACGCGATGTAGCCGACGTTCAGTCCGGGCTGCTGGACCAGGTTGATCGCCGGGTCCTTCTTCATCAGCTCGACGTCGGCCGGCTTCGGGAAGGCCATCACGTGGCATTCGCCGGTCTTGAGCTTGGCGTAGCGCACCGAGGCGTCGGTGGTGATGGCGTAGACCAGGTTGTCGATCTTCGGCCGGCCGGCCCAGTGGCCGTCGAAGGCCTTGTAGCGGATCACCGCGTCTTTCTGGTACGAGACGAACTGGAACGGCCCGGTGCCGATCGGCTCGCGGTCGATCACCTCGGGCGTGCCGGCGGCCTTCATCTTGTCGCCGTACTCGGCCGACAGGATCGAGTTGAAGTCCATCGCCATGTTCGACATGAACGGCGCCTCGGCCTTCTTCAGGACGAAGCGCACCGTCATCGGGTCGACCTTCTCGACCCGGTCGACGATGTTCTTCATGTCCATGTCGTCGAAGTAGGCGTAGGTCTGGCCGGGCGAGGTCTTGTTGAACGGATGGTTCGGGTCGGCCATCCGGTTGTACGAGAAGAGCACGTCGTCGGCGTTGAAATCGCGGGTCGGCGTGAACTTGGCGTTGCCGTGGAACTTGACCCCCTTGCGCAGCTTGAAGGTGTAGCTCAGGCCGTCGGGCGCGGCGCTGAAACTTTCAGCCAGGCCGGGCACGACGTTGGTCGTGCCGAGCTCGAACTCGACGAGCTTGCTGTAGATCGGCACCGACGAGGCGTCGAGCGTCGTGCCGGTGGTAAAGAACTGCGGGTTGAAGCCCTCGGGGCTGCCTTCGGAGCAATAGACCAGCGTCTTGGCGGCCAGGGCCTGGCCGGCCAGGGCGAACAGCGCGCTGGTCGCCAGCGTCGTCAACGTGAGGCCGCGAATAATCATGGAGAGTCCCGGAAGTTGAACGGAGCGCCGGCGTCTCGTGGGCGCGGCGGCCGCATCATAGGCGCTCGCGTCACCCGCTCCGCCCATGCCGCTGCTGCTCGTTCTCGATACCAACGTCGTGCTCGACTGGCTTTATTTCCGCGACCCTCGCTGTGATGCGCTGGCCCGCACGATCAGAACCGGACGGGCATGCTGGCTCGCCTCCGGCGCAATGCACGACGAACTGGCGCACGTGCTCGGCCGTGGCGTGCGCACCATCGGCGAGCGCGCGGGCGATGCCGCCGCCGTCCTGGCCGGCTGGCGCCGCTGGGCCACGCCGCTCGAGCGCGACGGCCGTGCCGTGCCGCCGGGGCTGCGCTGCAGCGACGCCGACGACCAGAAATTCATCGACTTGGCCTGGCAGGTCGGCGCCAGCGCATTGCTGAGCCGCGACCGTGCGGTGCTGAAGCTGGCGCGGCGGGCGGCGCTGCACGGATTGCGGATCTGCGATGTCGACCGTTGGCCGGGGGCCGCCGATGCCGGCTCGACCCAAGTGCGTTAGTCCTCGAGCAGGCTGCGCAGCATCCAGGCCGTCTGCTCGTGCACCGTCAGGCGCTGCGTCAGGAGGTCGGCGGTCGGTTCGTCGCTCGCGGCATCGGCGGTCGGGAAGATGCTGCGGGCGGTGCGCGCGACCGACTCGTGGCCCTCGACCAGGATGCGCACCATGTCGAGTGCCTTCGGCGGCTGCGCCGGCGCATCGGCGATCGATGCCAGGGCGCCGAACTGTGCGTACGACCCCGGGGCAGGGTGGCCGAGCGAGCGGATCCGCTCGGCAATCGGATCGACCGCGTTCCAGAGTTCGGTGTACTGCGCCATGAACATCTGGTGCAGCGTATTGAACATCGGCCCGGTCACGTTCCAGTGGAAGTTGTGGGTGGTGAGGTACAGCGTGTAGGTATCGGCCAGCAGCTTGGACAGTCCGGCCGCGATGGCGGCGCGGTCGGTGGCGGCAATCCCGATGTTGATTCGAGGGCCGGCGCGGCCGGGGGTGGGGGGAATTGATGGTTTCATGGGCAGACGTCGTTGGGTGGCTCGACATCACTGTAGGCAGGCGGCATCGCCGACGCCAATTCAATTTGGCAATTCATCGGATAGCCGCGCGGTCCGCGCCGCGATGCCCGAAAGCCGCCCGCTGCCGATCGATGGGATGTTCGTTGCCGCGCTGGCGCTGCTGGCGACCCGGCTGGCGGCGCCGCGGTTCCTGCACTGAGCGCGGGGGCTCAGGTCGGGCGCGCGCGCTCGACCTGCGGCGCATTGCGGCGTCGCATGCGCAGCAGCCCCTTGCGCAGCTCGCTGTACCACAGCACCGCGCTGGCCATGGCGGCGCACACGCCCCACTGGTGCAACGACAGCGGCACCGTGCCGAACGCGAGGTTGAGGAAGCCGACGTGGATCACCGCGACCTGCAGCAGCAATGACAGCGTCACTGCGCCCCACAGCCACCGGTTGGCGAACAGTCCACGAAACGCGCTGGCGGTGTCCGAGCGGGCGGTGAAGCAGGTGTACAGGCTGATCAGCACCAGCACCAGCACCAGCACCAGCACCAGCACCAGCACCGTGAAACCGGCGCTGCGCGCGGTGGCCAAGTCGCCTTCGCCCTCGATCAGCCCCCCGGGCAGGTGCAGGTCCATCGTCAGCAGCGTCGCCACCGCAATCACGAGTCCCGTCTGGATCAGGCCCGACCACATGTGCGCGTCGATCACGCGCTCGTCGAGCCGGCGCGGCGGGCGCGCCATCGGGTCGTCGGCCGGGGGGTCGATCCCCATCGCGAGCGCCGGGCCGGAATCGGTGACGAGGTTGATCCACAGCAGCTGGGTCGCGAGCAGCGGCAGCACGACGGTGTGGCCGGCGCCGGCCGCCGCCGTGAGGCCGATGACGCCGGCACCGACCACGCCGAAGAAGACCGTCAGCACCTCCGCGCAGCGTCGTGCCCGCGACGGCGCGGTGGATCCTGAAGCGACCGATCGTCATCGTGCAGGGCGCTGACGATCCGATCGTCTCGCTCGGCGAGACGGCGGTCTGCAAGCGCCTGGTCGAGCAGCGCCTGGGCGTGGCGGCCGCGCGCAACCTGCTGGCGATCTACTACATCCCCGGCATGGGCCACGGCGGTGCACGCGTACGACGCGTCGCTGGCCGTTCAGCTCGATGCGCTGGAAGGCTGGGAGACCTGGCAGCAGACGGGCGGAGTGCCTGGCGCGCTGCCGCCCAACGTGCTGGTGGGCACGATGGGCAGTTATCCGCGCGACTGAGTCCGGTCCGTCGCGCCGGTGTCAGGCGCAGCGGCCACCCGGCGTGCGCGCGTATCGGCGATCGCCGTCGGGCCCATGCACGACCAGTTCTTCGCCAGTCAGGTCCAGCCGCACCGCAGAAGGCGGTTCGACGTGCAGCGTGCGGCCGGCGACGCCGCCATCGAACACCTGCGGCGGCGCCGACGCGCGCACGCCACCGCTACTGAGCGTTGCCGAATAGCGTTGGAAGCGCTGCACGATCTCGAGCCGGGCGCCGCCGGCCGCGCACCAGACACCGCCGATGCGCGCCGGCACTTGCCAGAGGTGCACCCGAGACGATTTCTCGCGGCCGATCGTCTTTTCGGGCACGTCGATCGTCAGGCTGCGGTCGGGCAGCCAGTCGCCCATGTCCCAGTCGTGCGAGACGATGCGCGTGCCCGGCGCCAGCGCCAGCAGGCGCGGGCGCAACTGCAGGTTGACGTCCGGCAGCAGGTACATGGTGACCACGCTGGCGCGCGCCAGGTCGGTCGCAAACAGGTCTTGCTCGCGGAACTCGGTCCGTGTCTCGACACCCGCGGTGCGTGCGCTGGTGCGACTGCGCAGCACCAGCTCGGGCACGATTTCGACACCGAGGCCGGTCGCGCCGTAACGCCGCGCCGCGGTGATGACGATACGGCCGTCGCCCGAACCCAGATCGATCACATGGTCGCCCGGGCCGACCTTCGCCAGCTCGAGCATGGCCAGCGTGACGCGGTCCGGCGTGGTGATGAAGGGCACCTCGTCCTGCGCCCGCGCTGCCGGCGCCATGGCGCCCAGCGCCAGGCCGAGCGCGAGCGCGGCCGTTGCCGGACCGCGATGCCGCGGCCGCCGGCTCACTGCGGAGCGAATCCGCTCTTGCGGATGATGTCGGACCAGCTTTGCGCGTAGGCGCGCTCGCGGGTCGCGAGTTGCTCGCCGGGCATGAACTCGACCGCCAGGCCGAGGGCGGTGAGTCGGTCGCGCACCTCGGGCTGCTTGACCACGTTGGCGAGTGCGCGCGAGAAAGCGTCGAGCGCCGGCTTCGGCGTGCCGGCGGGCGCGAAGATGCCGTAGTAGGGCAGGTCCTCGAAGCCGGCGATGCCCAGCTCGGCCAGCGTCGGCACGTCGGGCAGCGTCGGCTGGCGTGCCGCGCCAGCCACCGCGACCACGCGGACCCGGCCGGCCTTGTGGGTCTCGATGAAGTCGGGCACCGAGCCGATGCCGCTCGCGATCTGGTTGCCCAGCATGTCGCCGAGCATGGGCGCGCTGCCGCGGTAGGGCGCGGGCACCAGGTCGAGCTTGAAGCGCTCGCCCAGCACCTTGACCAGGAACTCCGGTGTCGAGGCCGGCGCCGGCACGCCGACCACGCCCTTGCCCTGGCCGGCGCCGCGGACCCAGGCGACGTACTCGGGCAGTGTCTTCGCCGGCGTGCCGGGCGAGACCGCGAAGGCGTTGACGAAGGTCGCGAATCCGGCCACCGCGACGAAGTCGCGCGCCGGCTCGAACCCGGGGTTCTTCATCACCAGCGGCAGGATCGAGATCGTGTGGTCGTGACTCAGGAAGAGCGTGCTGCCGTCGGCCGGCGCGGCCTTGAGCGTCTGCGCCGCGAGCTGGCCGCCCGCGCCCGGCTTGTTCTCGACCACGACGGTTGCGCCGAGCTCGTCCTTCAGCCGTTCGGCCAGCAGCCGGGCGATGGCGTCGGAGCCGCCGCCGGGCGGAAAGCCGACCAACAGCTTGACGACGCGGCCGGACTGGCCCCAGGCGCTGCCGGCGAGTGCGAGGCTGGCGGCGAGCAGGCACTGCAAGGTGCGGCGGCGGGTGGATCGGACCATGCGGAACTCCCTGTGGTGAGGCGCGAAATCATCGCACGGCGCACGCGGGACCGGCCGGGACCGCGGGCGTGCCGGCACGTCGCGCCGTGCGCCGTCGGTGGTTTTCATGGGACCGGCGCGCCCATCCTCGACGGCCGGCCGGGGCCTCGTCTTGCGCGTCTCCAGGGCGCGAGCGCGCGCCCCGACGGGTCTTAACCGTCGACCCGGATCACCCGCATGCCGAGGCGCTTGCCCGCCGCATCGGTCAGCGTGATGGTCGCCTCGCGCGGCTTGAAGCCGGCCGGCAGTTCGATGCTGCCGCGCACGCTCTGGTGGTCGGCGATCGACACCTCGCTGCGGGTCGGCGGCGCGCTCGTCTCGCTGCCGCGTGCGGTGCTGCCGCCGACCACGATCTGCAGCACCGCGTTGATCGGTGCGCTGCCGGTGCTGCGACCCCGCGTCAGCACGAGGTCGTAGCCGAGGCTGCCAGCGCGCACTTCGAAACGCGCCGCGCGGACCTCGATGGCACCGCCGCGCGGGTCGGGTGGCAGCGCCGCGACCAGCGACGACACCACCAGGCGGGCGTTCTGCGCCGCGGCGCGACCGGCGCTCACATCGGCCTGCAACTGGGCACGCTCGGACAGGGCCGCGTTCATGCGCGACGTCGTCTGCGCCAGCGCCGTCTGCGCCGTGGTGCGGTCGCGCCGCGCGGCCTCGATCTCGTCGCGCAGCGCCCTCGACTCGCCGGCCGACAGGCGCGGCGGCAGGTAGCGCTCCTGCACCAGCAGCACGCCGGCTGCGCCGAGCAGGCCGCCGAGCACCAGCAAGACCAGCCAGCGCGGCAGGCGCCAGCGCGAGCGGCGACGGCCGTAGGGATTGAAGACGATGGGGCGGGAGGATCTTCCGAACATTCGGGCTCAGGTCTGCGTCGAGGCGCGAAGGTTACAGGGCGGTGGCATGCCCCCTGGAAACACACCGTTGCGCAAGGGCCGATGGGCCGCTGCGGACGCGCCGCGCACCGCATGGCCCCGACCCGAGTCACCCGGGTCGCATAAGCCGGTCACCCGCCGGTGCGACATCGGTCGGGCGGCGCGGCGCCGCGTCGATCGGGCCGCGGCTAAGGCACCGCGATCGCGTAGACCTCGACGCTCTCGGCCTTGCCCTTGAAGCGGACCGGTCCGAGCGCGGCGGTGGCGTGGCCGGCGCCAAGCGCGCGACAGGTGGCGCTGTCGATGAGGATCGCGCACTGCGCGGCGCGGGTGTGGGTTTCCAGGCGCGCCGCGAGGTTGACCGTATCGCCGATGCAGGTGTAGGTCGCCCGCTGGGTGGTGCCGGTGTAGCCGGCCACCATCTCGCCCGAGGCGATGCCGATGCCGAACGCGATCGGCGGCTTGCCGGCCTGGGCGCGCGCGGCGTTGAAGGGCGCGATGCCGGCCGTCATCGCGAGCGCCGCCGCCACCGCCGAGGCGCACGGGTCGCGCAGCGGTAACGGCGCGCCGAACACCGCCATCAGCCCGTCGCCGATCATCTGGTTGACCACCCCGCCGTGCGCGCCGATGGCTTCGAA
>JBDSZM010000253.1:0-24104 GCA_039925165.1 Burkholderiaceae bacterium | reverse complement strand
GTGGCACCGCGCCGCATCAATGCGCCGCAGTTGATCGGCGTGGCAGGCAACCCCGGGATCGCCTGAAGCACCGCGTCATGCCCGAGCGGCCGTGACGAGGCTCGGCCAGGCGCGCGCTACTCAGCGTTGCGCGGGCCCGTGCAGACGGGTCACCCACTCCGCGACCTCGGCGCTGTGCACGCCTTCGCCAGGGAAGACGCGGAAGTGGCGCGCGGTGCTGATGCGCTCCTCGACCGAGCGGATCTCCTGCCACATGAAGTCGGTCCGTTGGACCGGGAATGCCTTGTCGACGCCGGCCAGGCCCAGCGGGTTGGGCGGCGGGTCGATCGCTTCGAGGTGGCGGGGCAGGGTGTCGGGCATGGCGCGGTCCAGGGCATAGGCGGCGCTCAGGTGTCGAGCCGCGCGAGGCGGCGCAGCGTCTGCGGCGTGGTGCTTTCGAAGCCGAAGAATTCGAGGTAGGCCGGGATCTGCTCGAACAGCATGTCGGTGCCGACCTGGAAGCGGCAACCGCGCGCCTGGGCGGCCTTCAGGAACGCCGTCATCTCGGTCTTCATCACGACCTCACCGACGTAGGTGTCGGGTGCGATGCGCGACACGTCGAGCGGCAGCGGGTCGCCGTCGTTCATGCCCATCGGGGTCGCGTTGACGACGATGTCGTGGCCGGCCGGGTCGTTGCTGCCGGTGCGCACGTCGAGCAGTGGATAGTGTTCGCGCAGCCGCGCGGCCAGGGCCTGCGCCGAGGCCGGATTGCGGTCGTGGAGCGCCAGGCCGGCGAGCCCGGCGGCGGCGAGCGACGCCGCGATGGCCGAGCCGACGCCGCCCGCGCCGACCACCAGCGCGCTCGCCCCGATCGGCACGCAGCCCTTGCGCCGCAGGCCGCGCACGAAGCCCTCGCCGTCGAACATGTCGCCGACCAACCGGCCGTCGGGCTGGCGGCGCACCGCGTTGCAGGCGCCGGCGATGCGCGCGGTCGGCGAGACGTCGTCGAGCAGGCCGATCGTGGTCACCTTGTGCGGCATGGTGATGAGCGCGCCGCGCAGGTTCTCGAGCGCGAACAGCGGGCGCAGCAAGGCCGCGTAGTCGCCGGCACGGCAGGCCATGGGCACCACCACCGCGTCGATCCCGGCGTGCTCGAACCACGGGTTGTAGATCAGCGGCGCCTTGAAGGCGTGGGTCGGGTAACCCAGGTGCGCGATCAGCGCCGTGGTACCGCGGATCATGGCCGGCGCCTTCAGGCGCTGCGTGCAGCCGACACCGCGGCGCGCAGTCCGAGCAGGTAGCTGTCGACGCCGAAGCCGCAGATCTGGCCCCGCACGATCGCGGCGAAGACCGAAACGTGGCGAAACGCCTCGCGGGCGTGGATGTTCGACATGTGCAGCTCGACGATCGGGCAGGTCAGGACCGCCAGCGCGTCGCGAATGCCGTAGCTGTAGTGGGTCCACGCGCCGGCGTTGATGAGCACCGCGTCGACGCCGTCGGCGTAGGCGCGGTGGATGCGGTCGCACATCGCGCCCTCGGCGTTGGTCTGGAAGCTCGTGACCTCGGCGCCGAGCTCGCGCCCGAGTGCCTGCAACTGGGCATCGATCTGTGCCAGCGTGACCGTGCCGTACTGCTGAGGGTCGCGCTGGCCGAACAGGTTGTGGTTGATGCCGTGCAGCATGAGGATCTTCATGGGCGGTCCTGGGGGCAAGGTGGTTTCGGGGGCCGCGCCGCTCAGCGCGGCATGGCCAGCGCGGTCATCGTCGCGTGGGCCGTCGGCTCGCCCACGCAGGCGCTGAACTCGGCGAACCCCGGCGTCATCTTCTCGCGCAGCCTGGCGACCTCTGCGGGGGCGAAGGGGGTGACGCTCAGGCCGTTTTTCTTCCGCCGTTCGAGGTTGGCAGCGATGGCCTTGCTTTCGAGCCCGCCGTCGACCGCGGGGAAGGGCATCGGGGTCGGGTACGCGCCCAGCGCCTGGACCCATGCGACGCTGATCGGGTCGGGGATCGCGCGCAGCTTCAGGCCCACCCTCACGACCCTCGCCATCGGCCACCCGAAGAGCAGGGTTTCCAGCAGGCGGCCGTAGGCGTCGATGGGTCGCTGCATGTCGATGTCAGGCGATGTGCTTGCGGATGCTCGTGGCGACGCCAACCGACGGTTTCAGACCAGCGGCACGCGCAGGCGCTCGATCGCGGCGCGGGTGTCGGGCCGCACGCCGCGCCACCAGGCGTAGGCTTCGGCGGCCTGCTCGACCAGCATGCCGGCGCCGTCGGCCAGGTGCTGCGCGCCGGCGTCGCGCGCGTGGCGCAAAAAGGGCGTCAGGCCCCGGCCGTAGGCGAGGTCGTAGGCCAGCGCGCCGGCGGCGTAGACCCGCGGCGACAGCGGCGGCCGTTCGCCCTTCACGCTGGCCGAGGTGGCGTTGATGACCAGGTCGAAGGCGGCGTCGCCGAAGTCGTCGTAGCGGCCGCAGGCCAGCGCCACGTCGGGGTCGAGCGCGGTGGCGAGCGCCTGCGCCTGAGCCAGGTCGCGGTGGGCGATCGCCAACAGGGCCGGGCGCTGCGCCGCCAGCGGGAGCAGCGCACCGCGGGTCGCACCGCCCGCACCCAGCAACAGCACGCGACGACCAGCCAAGGCGAACCCGAGATTGCGCTGAAGGTCGGCGACCAGGCCGATGCCGTCGAAGTTGTCGGCCCGGATCCGGCCGTCCTCGAACTTCAGCGCATTGACCGCGCCGGCGCGCCGGGCGCGCTCGGTCGTTGCGTCGGCGAGATCGAAGGCCTGCAGCTTGAACGGCGCGGTAACGTTCATGCCGCGTCCGCCCGCGGCCTGGAACTCGCGCACCGTGGCCACAAAGGTCTCGGGCGTGGCGAGCCGCGTCGTGTACGCCAGCACCTGTCCCGTGGCCTCGGCAAACCCGGCGTGGATGCGCGGCGACTGGCTGTGGGCGATCGGGTTGCCGATGACGGCGTATTGGTCCATTCACATCGCGAGCTTGCGCTGCGCGGGCCGGTGACCCGCGGCCTCGGGAGCGCGTGGCGATGCCCCGGCCCGTGTGCGGCGGGGCCGGCACGGGATGCGCCGCTCGACCGGCGCGCCGGTGGGGATGGGCGCACGCGCAACGAAGCGAAAGTACGGCAGCGGGGTCATTTGTCTGTCTCCGACGCTGGCGGCTGGGGCCACCGCCACGCGTGGCCGGAACGATAGGCATTGCAGGGCTTGCCCGCAAGGCGAGCGCCGCGCTTTTGCGCGATGATCGCGCGGGGTGCGCGATCTGCGCTCTCTTTCCGGGTTTTCACCGAGGCGGAGCATGGACTGCGGATCGTTCGAGATCGACCGCAAGGACTTGATCACGGGCCTGGGCAAAGGCCTGCGCGTGATCGAGGCCTTCGATGACGACCACCCGCGCTTGTCGTCGAGCGAGGCGGGGGCACGCGCCGGCATCACCCGCACGGCGGCGCGCCGCTATCTTCTGAGCCTGTGCCACTACGGCTATGCGGCGACCGATGGGCGCTTGTTCTGGCTGATGCCGCGGGTGCTGCGCCTGGGCCACAGCTACCTCGAGGCGGCGCGACTGCCGCGGCTGGTGCTGCCGCACTTGCAGCGGGTCTCGCTGCAGAGCGCCGAGACGGTGAACTTCAGCGTCCTCGACGGGCACGACGTGGTCTACGTGGCGCGCAGCAGCAGCCCGCGCCACGTCAGCATCGGCTTCCAGCCGGGCGCGCGCGTGCCGGCGCACGTGGTGACGCCGGGCTACGCGATCCTCTCGACCTTCGACGATGCGACGCTCGAGCGCTGGATCACCGAGCACGAGTTCAGTTCGTACACGCCCGACGGCAGCCGCGATCCGGCGCGCTTTCGTGAGTGGATCGACGCCACCCGCGCGCTCGGCTACTGGATCACCGAGCAGCAGCTCGACCCCGGCCTGCGCGGCATCGCGATCCCGCTGATCGACCGCAAGGGCGAGTGCAAGGGTGCGATCGGCATGACGGTGGCGATGCTGCCGAACCCCCGCGAACAACTGGTGTCGCGGATGCTGCCGCTGTTGCAGGAAGCGGCGCTGGCGCTGCGCAGCAGCCTGTGACCGGGTGGCTGCAGCGCCGCTTCAACCGGGACGGCGACGCCAGAGCCAGCGCAGCCGGCGCGCACGGTCCTCGAGCAGGAACGAGGCGACCAGGGCGAGCAGCCCGGCGACCGCCCCGGTCACGATCGCTTCGGCCCATTCGATCGCATAGTGGTTGGGGTGCGACCAGGCATCGCCGGCCACGGTGAGCAGCGCCACGACCGCGGCGTTGCTGTAGCGGTTGACGAACAGGCGCCGCGCCGGGGTGAGGGTCAGCAGTAGCACCAGCGCGCCGGTGGCGAGGCCGGTCTGCAGTGCCAGCGCCCAGTGCGGCAGGTCGGCCAGGTTGGCCAGGCTGCCCGGCATGCAGGTCATGCAGGCGCTGGTGGGTTGCCAGAAACGCTGCGCGAGGAGCTTCGCCCGAAGTTTCAAACCATCCGTCATCATGCGAAACCCCACCGTGGCCGAACCCGAATTCTCGGCTCTGAGCGAGAACGTCGGGTGAGCCCGCCGCACCTTTCATCGAGCGAAATCGGACATGGACAGCCTGGTCGCCCTGGTCGCCGGAAACGGCCTGTCGCTGGTCTTTGCGGCGACCCTGGCTGCGCGCCTGGGCCTGCCGGTGCCGGCCGCGCCGGTGCTGGTGGTGGCCGGCGCGCTGGGGGTCGCCAACCTGGCCGGCGCGCTCGCGATGCTGGCGGTCGCGATCGTCGCCAACCTGCTCGGCGACGCGGCCTGGTTCGTTGCCGGACGGCGCTACGGCAACCGCGTCATGCGCCTGCTGTGCCGGGTCTCGCTGTCGCCCGATTCGTGTGTGCGCCAGAGCGAGAGCTACATCCTGCGCTGGGGCGGCAGCGCCCTGATCGCGGCCAAGTTCGTGCCTGGCGTATCGACCATCGCAGCGCCGATGGCCGGCGCGCTCGGCATGTCGGCGGCGCGCTTCGTGGCCTACGACGCTGCCGGCGCGCTGCTCTGGACGCTGGTCTTCATGCTGCTGGGCGTGGCCTTTCGCAACGACATCCACTCGGTGCTGGAGACGCTGTCGAATGTCGGGCTGCTGACCGGCGGGGTCGCGCTGGCGTTGCTGGCCGCGTACTTGGCCGTGCGCTACGTGCGCCGGCGCCGCTTCCTGCTCGGCCTGGCCACGCCGCGCGTCACGGTCGACGAGCTGCGTGCCCTGCTCGAGACCGAGCCCGCGCCGATCGTGATCGATGTGCGTTCTCCGGCGAGCGTCGGCCTCGACCCCCGGCGGGTGCCGGGCGCGCGGTCGATCGACCTGCATGACATCGCGGCGCACGCTCGCGAACTGCCGGCCGACCGTTCGGTGGTGCTGTACTGCAACTGCCCGAACGAGGTCTCGGCGGCGCAGGCGGCGCGCCTGCTGGCGGGCGCCGGCATCACCGACAGCCGGCTCCTGATCGGAGGACTCGACGCCTGGATCGCCGCCGGTGCGCCGGTCGAGCGGCACGGCGAGGCCGCGCCCGCACGGCCAGGAACCTAGTCCGCGCCGGGTGCCGGCGCGGACCGCGTGGCACGGCCGACGACCGGGTAGACCGGATCGGTATAGCCGTGCGTCGAGGCATGCCCCGGCGCGACGAGCGCATCGACGAAGGCCTCGTCGGCGGCATCGATCGTGATCGCGACGGCGCCGAGGTAGTCGGTCCATTGCGCCAGCGTGCGCGGCCCGCCGATGACGCCCGTGACGTTGCGGTTGGCCAGCACCCAGGCGGTCGCGAATTGGCTCGGGCTGACGCCTTTGGCGGCGGCGCGCGCCGCCATCTGTTGCGCGAGCGCCAGCGACTCGGGCCGGAACTCGGTCTGCAACAGGCGCTTGTCGGCGCGCGCCGCCCGGCTGCCGGCCTCGGGCGCTGCGCCTTCGCGGTACTTGCCGGTCAGCACGCCGCGCGCGAGCGGGCTGTAGCCGACCACGCCGACGCCGAGCTGCGCGCAACACGGCAGCAGCTCGAGCTCGATCCCGCGCGTCATCGCGTTGTAGGGCGGCTGGCAGACGATGGGCGGCGCAATCCCCATCTCGCGGGCGAGGCCGACCATCTTCGCGATCCGCCAGGCGCGGAAGTTCGAGACCCCGTAGTAGTGGATCTTGCCGGCGTCGATGAGGCCCTGCAGGGTCGACAGCGTCTCCTGCATCGGCGTCACCTCGTCGTCGCGGTGCAGGTAGTAGACGTCGATCCAGTCGGTCGCGAGCCGGCGCAGGCTGTCCTCGACCGCGCGGCGCAACCAGCGCCGCGACAGTCCGCGGTCGTTCGGGTTGGCGCTCATCGGGTTCGCGACCTTGCTCGCCAGGACCCAGCGCGCCCGGTCGGTGGCGATCAACCGGCCGACCATGCGTTCGGACTCGCCGCTCGAGTACGCGTCGGCGGTGTCGATGGCGTTGATGCCGGCCTCGCGCGCGCTGCCGACGATGCGCGCCGCCTCGGCTTCGTCGGTCTGGTCGCCGAACATCATGGTGCCGAGCCACAGGGGCGATACCTTGAGGCCGCTGCGACCAAGCGGGCGATGGGTCGGGGAGGGGGACATGGCGACTCCGGAGCGGGGTGCCGGCGACGCTAACCTACTTCAGGCGCGGTCGAAGCGCGACAAACCCCACGCACGCCGCGACGCGGCCGGGCGCCGGCTCAACTTGAATGCCGGCGCACCGATAGGCCTCCCATCGACCGCGAGGTCGTCCGATGGATTGTTCAAGTGCCGCTACGACTCTGGTCCGTGATTGCCGGCTTGCTGCGTCTGCCCGGCGGCCGGCGTTCCGCGCCGCCCGCCGACGCGCCGGCCGAGACGTCGCCTTGGCTCGCCCTGCGCTCGGTGCCTGCCAACGACGACGAGCCCCTGAACGCGCAGGGTGAGGCGTGGCTGAACGCGCTGCCCGAGCATGCCCGGCCGCAGCGGCTCGCGTCGCGTCATCCGCGGGTGATCAATCGCCTGGCCGAGGTGTGGGCCGACCCGCCCGCCGCCGCCCAGGGCCTCGACCGACTGCTGATCGACGACCGCGGCGACCGCTGCGGCTTTTCACCGGCGATCCGGGCCGAGCTGGTGCGCCTGCAGTACCTGCAGCGCAAGCTCGACATCGAGCCGCTGCAGACTGCGGGTGTGACCGGCCCGCAGCCCCTGCCATCGGTCGCGCGGGCGACCGCGCCGCAACCTGCCAGGCAGTCCACCGACGCCTGAAATCCGCGCTTCAGCCGAGGCTGCGCGGGAACAGGTGCGACGGCGACAGGTAGGCCTCCAGATAACGATCGAACGGCAGGCTGTCGCCCGCCTCGATGCGCTTTTGCGCCACCATCGACTCGAGCGCGAGCGCGTCCATGGTGGCCTGCGCATCCGCGTCGAGCGGCAATGCGAGCAAGGTCCGCCGCGCCGCCTCGCTGCGCGCCCGCGTGAAGTGCAGGTAGGAGTTGTCGTGCCTGTCGCGCATGCGCGACAGGACCCGCGCCGACGACAGCCGGTCCGGGTCGTCGAGTGCGCCGACCGCCCACGCGAGCGCATCGGCATGGCCGGTCGTGCCGCCGAGACCGTCGAGCGCCGCCGCGATCGGTGCGCACGCATCGAGCACCTCGGCGCCCCAGTCGGCGAGCGTCACTTCGGCGCCGCCGCGCTCCAGCCGCAGTCCCGCCTCGCGACCGCGGGCCGCCACGCGATGCTGGTTGCGCGCCAGCGCAGCGATCTCGTCGGGGCTGTCGGTCGGGCTGTGGTCGAGCAGGCAGTGCAGCAGGAAGACGTCGAGAAAACGCAGCGTCATCGCCTCGATGCCGACGGCGACGAAGGGGTCGAGGTCCATGCAGCGCACCTCGACGTACTCGACCCCGCGTTCGCGCAGCGCGTGCAAGGGGCGCTCGCCGGGGCGCGTCACGCGCTTGGGCCGGATCGTGCCGTAGAACTCGTTCTCGATCTGCAGCAGGCTGGTCGCGAGCTGGTTGTAGTCGCCGCCCGGGTTCAGCACGCCGAGCCGCTCGTAGGCCGGGTAGGGCTGCGTCAGCGCTTCCTGCAGCGAGCCGCCGTAGCTCTCGAGGCTGTTGTAGCTGACTGCCAGCGTGCCCTGCGCATCGCTCTGATAGCCGAGGCGGCCCATCCGCAATGAGGTGCCGTGCGGCATGTACAGCGTGTTGTTGCGCAGCACCTGGAGTTCGTGCTTGCGGTCGGCGACGAAGCTCGAGCACAGCGCCGGCGAGGCCCCGAAGAGGTACAGCAGCAAGAAGGCGTGGCGCCGGAAATTGCGGATCAGATCGAAGTAGCGCTCGGTCGTGACGCCGGGCATCGACCAGTTGTAGTGGATGCCCGAGATCGTCTGCATGCGTCGCCCGTAGCGGTGGCCGAGGCCCATCCGGTACACGCTCTTGGCGCGCCCCACGTTCGACCAGCCGTAGCGCCCGATCGGAATCGCCTCGGCCACCGGCAGCCCGCACGGCATGCTGCCGACCCACAGCACCTCGTCGCCGATGGCGCGCAGCACGCCCTGGTGGATCAGCGTCAGCTCGGCCAGGCAGGCCTCGGCGCTGGCGTGCACGCCGGTGACCAGCTCGATCTGCGACTCCGAAAAATCGGTGGTGATGTGCGGGTGCGTGAGCGCCGAGCCGAGCGCGGCCGGATGCGGCGTGAGCGCGAGCGAGCCGTCCGGGTTGGCGCGCAGGCTCTCCTTCTCGATGCCGCGCCGCATCGCCTGCAGTTCGGTGGTCGACAGCGCGTCCAGGCGGTCTTGCAATGGGGTCATTCGACCTCCCGGGTGGGTGGGGTGAGGGCGCTCATGCCTTGAGCCGGTAGCCGGTCTTGAAGATCATGCCGATGGCGGCCAGGCAGGCGACGAGGAACACCACCGTCATCGCCAGGCTGACGCCCACGCTCACGTCGGAGACGCCGTAGAACGCCCAGCGAAAGCCGCTGACCAGGTAGACCACGGGGTTGATCAGGCTCACCTGGTGCCAGGGCGCCGGCAGCATGTTGACCGAGTAGAAACTGCCGCCCAGGAAGGCCAGCGGCGTGACGATCATCGCCGGTACGATCTGCAGCTTCTCGAAGCCGTCGGCCCAGATCCCGATGATGAAGCCGAAGAGGCTGAAGGTGACCGAGGTCAGCACCAGGAAAGTCAACATCCACAGCGGATGCACGATGCCGTAGTCGACGAAGACGCGCGCGGTGGCGAGGATCACCAGCGCCAGCAGGATCGACTTGCTGGCCGCCGCGCCGACGTAGCCGATCACGATCTCGAGCGGCGACACCGGCGCCGACAGCACCTCGTAGATCGTGCCCGAGAACTTGGGCATGTAGATGCCGAACGAGGCGTTCGAGATGCTCTGCGTCAGGATCGCCAGCATCGTCAGGCCCGGCACGATGAAGGCGGCGTAGCTCACGCCGTCGACCTGCGCCATGCGCGAGCCGATGGCCGAGCCGAAGACGATGAAGTAGAGCGAAGTCGAGATGACCGGCGCTGCGATGCTCTGCAGCAGCGTGCGCCAGGTGCGCGCCATCTCGAAGCCGTAGATGGCGCGGATCGCGTGGAGGTTCATGGGGTCGGGTTCACCAGGCTGACGAAGATGTCCTCGAGCGAACTCTGCGCAGTGTGTAGGTCCTTGAAGGCGATGCCCCGTTCGCCGAGTCGGCGCAGCAGCGCCGCGATGCCGGTCTGTTCGTCCTGCGCATCGAAGGTGTAGATAAGCTCGTTGCCGCCGTCGGCCAGCACGAGCCGATAGGCCGCGAGCTCGGGCGGCACGGCAGCCAACGGTGTCTGCAGCGCCAGCGTGAGCTGCTTGCGGCCGAGCTTCTGCATCAGCGCGGCCTTGTCCTCGACCAGGATCAGCTCGCCCTGGCGAATGACGCCGATCCGGTCGGCCATCTCCTCGGCCTCCTCGATGTAGTGGGTGGTCAGGATGATGGTGACGCCGCTTTGCTGGAGCCCACGCACCATCGCCCACATGTCGCGCCGCAGTTCGACGTCGACGCCGGCGGTCGGCTCGTCGAGGAAGAGGATGGTCGGTTCGTGGCTCAGCGCCTTGGCGATCATGACGCGTCGCTTCATGCCGCCCGACAGGGTCCGGATGCGGGCGTCCTTCTTGTCCCTCAGCGACAGGTCGCGCAGCACCTTTTCGATGAAGGCCGGCTTCGGTGCGCGGCCGAACAGGCCGCGGCTGAAACTGACCGTGTGGTGCACGGTCTCGAAGGCGTCGGTCGAGATCTCCTGTGGCACCAGGCCGATCTTGGTGCGCGCGCCGCGGTAGTCGGCCACGATGTCATGGCCGTCGGCGACCACCGATCCCGACGTGGCGCCGACGATCCCGCAGACGATGCTGATGAGCGTTGTTTTGCCGGCGCCGTTCGGCCCGAGCAGCGCAAAGATCTCGCCGCGGCGGATGTCGAGGTCGACCCGCTCGAGCGCCTTGAAGCCGGATGCGTAGGTCTTGCTCAGCCCGCGGATCGAGACGATCGCGGGCGAGGGTTCCGGGCCGGTCGATGCCGCTCCTGCGGCGATTGCGCCGCCGGGGCCAGACTGGATTCGGTTGGTCATGGCTGGATTGTTGACCAGTGCGGCAAGATGCGTGGTCCACGTCGAGGAGCGAGGCGATGCGCGCAGCGGTCTACGAGCAGCAGGGTCCGGCGTCCGAGGTGTTGCGGGTGATCGAGATGCCGACGCCCGAGCCCGGACCGGGCGAGGTGCGGGTGCGGCTCGCGTTCAGCGGCGTCAACCCTTCAGACGTCAAGTCGCGCGCCGGCACCTCGGCCCGGCCGAGCCTGTGGGCGCGGACGATTCCGCACAGCGACGGTGCTGGCATGGTCGACGCGATCGGCCCAGGTGCGCCCGAGGCGCTGCGCGGACGCCGGGTCTGGACCTACAACGCGCAATGGCAGCGCGCCGACGGCACCGCCGCCGAGTTCGTATGTCTGCCTTCAGCGCAGGTCGTGCCCCTGGCCGATGGCATCCCGCTCGAGGTCGGCGCGTCGATCGGCATTCCGCTGATGACCGCCTTCCACGCGATCGCGTCCTGCGGCAGCCTGCTCGGCCAGACCGTGCTGGTGCCCGGGGCGGCCGGCAGCGTTGGCCTGTACGCCGTGCAGCTCGCCCGGCGCGCCGGCGCGCGCGTGCTCGCCAGCGTCAGCAGCGACGCGAAAGCGCTGATCGCTCGCGCGGCGGGCGCCGCCGAGACGATCGACTACCGGCGCGAGGATCTGACCGAGCGGGTGCGTCACCTGACCGGTGGGCAGGGTGCCGATGCCGTCATCGATCTGGACGCTGCCGCGCATGCGCCGCGCTACGGCGAACTGCTGTGCTTCGGCGGCCGGGCCGTGATCTACGGCTCGAACGCGCCGCAGATCGCGCTGCCTTTCGGGCCGGCCATCGTCAACTTCCTGAGCCTGTACTGCTTCATCGTCTATCGCTTGCCGCCGCAGGCGCTGCGCGAGACGATCACTGGCGTGACTGCGCTGCTGGACGACGCGACGCTGCAGCATCCCGCGCTGGCAGTATTCGGGCTGGACCAGATCGCGCAAGCGCACGAGCGCGTCGAACGCGGCGCGCAGGCCAAGGTGCTGATCCGCTTGTGAGGCTGGCGCGGGCGCGCCGGGGCAGGGAGCCAGACCCTTGAGGGGCACGCTGCGGTGGGAACGCGGTACGAGGAGGTGGAGACGGTGCCGGCACGGGTTGCTGCCGGTCTGATCGGCCCGGGTCATCGACTCGCCGCGCCACCGTCGAGGCCATCGTAGGCTCGGCGCGCGGTCCGTGCGACCCCCGGATCGGGGGCGACCTTGGCGCGGCGTGACCGATGTCCTGCCATGCGGGTGCGCATCGAGCGACGCTGGCCACCCAGGCCGCGCCGTGCACGGCGCGATTCAGTGCTGAGGGACTGCCAGCGCCTGCAGCTTCTCGCGCGAACCCGGCGGTACCTTGCCGGCCAGGGCCACGGCGGCACCGCGCCCGAGCATGCGCTGGAACGCGTCGCGCACGTCGGACACGCTCACCGCCTGGATGGCGGCCTCGAGTTCGACAGGGCTGCGCACCCGACCGTGGACATAGAGGTCCTGCGCTGCATCCTCGAGCCTGCGGAAGCCGCGCTCCTGCTCGCGCAGCCGCCGCACCGCGATCTGGTTGCGTGCCCGCGCCAGTGACTCGGCATCGATGCCGTCGGCGTGTCTGCGCAGCAGTCGCATGACCTCGGTGAAAAACTCGTCCAAGTGCTCGGGCGTGGTCGAGGCCTCGATGACGAACTGTCCGCACAGATCGTTGACGTCGGCCGAGCAGCCGGCGTAGTAGACGAGGCCGCGGCGCTCGCGTAACTCGTGCATCAACGGCGAACTCATCCCCTCGCCGAAGACGGCCGCCGCGACGACGCTCGCTTCGCTGCCTTCGAGCAGGGTCGGCGTCGGATAGCCGAGCACGACATGGCTCTGGCTGCTGCCCGGCACGCGGCGGGTGCGCGCACCGCCGACATAGGCGGGAGCGTCGACGACGTTGGTCACGCCGCGCGGCATCGAGCCGAAAGCGGCCTCGACCTCGCGCAGCACCGTCTCCGGATCGATGCGCCCCGCCACCCCGACCACCACGTTGCTGGCACCGTACTGGCGTGCGACGTAGTCGAGCAGATCGGCGCGCGCAAGACGTTCGATGCCGGCGCGGGTGCCGATCACCGGCCGCGCCAGCGCATGGTTCGCATAGCAGGCGGCATCGAAGAGCTTGAACGCGGTCGACAGCGGGTCGTCCTCGTCCTCGATGTACTCCTGCAGGATCACCTGACGTTCGCGCTCGATCTCGGCCTCGGGGAAGCTGCTGTTGCACACGATGTCGCCCAGCATCTGCACGAAGGCACCGGCGTCGCGCGCCCGCCCGAGCATGTGGTACGCGGTGTGGTCCTTGTCGGTGTGGGCATTGACCTCGGCCCCGAGCCGTTCGGCGTCGAGGTTGATCTGTCGGCAATCGCGCGCGTGCGTGCCCTTGAACGCCATGTGCTCGACGAAATGGCTGATGCCGGCCAGGCGTGCGCTTTCGTTGCGGCTGCCCGTACGTACGAACACGCTCACGCTCGCGCTGTCGAGGTGCGGGGACGGCAGGGCGATGACGCGCACGCCGTTGGCCAGGGTGTGGACGGCGGTATCGGGTTCGCAGGGCAGGTCGGTCATCGGGGAGGGGCGCGCAGACGGGTGCCGGGGGCGGCGGAACGCGATGCTACGCGCCGCTTGCAAAAACCCCGGGCGTGGCGTCGGGTCACCGGTCTAAACTCAAGGGCCTAAGCACTCCCCCGGCACCGGGTCTGCGCTGCCCAGGCCATCGTGCCCAAGACCCACCGAGTGGCGTGCCCATGATTCGACGCCGGTGTGCGGACAGCCGGGTCCGGTGCTCGAACCTTCGTACTCTGTCTGACCCGCGGCCCGGCCCTCCGGACCATCGCCTTCCTTTACCTGCGCACTTCCGACATGGCCAAGCTCCAGCTCTCGATCGCCCTGGGCAATTACGACCGTACCCGTGCGCTGCTCGACGGCAGCGTGCAGATCGACGGCGTCGATCCGGTCTACATGACGCTGTCGCCGGAGGAGATGTTCTTCCGCGCGATGCGCAGCGGCGACTTCGACATCAGCGAGCTGTCGTTCTCGAGCTACCTCGTCAAACACTCGAAGGACGAGTGCCCGTATATCGCGGTGCCGGTATTCCTGTCGCGCGCGTTCAGACATACCTCGATCTATGTACGCAAGGACCGCATCAAGCGGCCGGAAGACCTGAAGGGCAAGCGCATCGGCCTGCCCGAATACCAGCTCACGGCCAACGTCTGGGCGCGCGCCATCCTGCAGGACGATCACGGCGTGCGTCCAAGTGACGTGACCTGGGTCCGCGGCGGCATCGACACCCCGGGGCGGCCCGAGAAGATCAAGCTCGAGCTGCCGCCAGACGTGCGGATGGTGAGCGCGCCCGAGGGCGTGACGATCTCCGAGCTGCTCGACCGCGGCGACATCGACGGCTACATCGCGCCGCGGCCGCCGTCGGGAGCTGCGCTCGCGAACCCCAACGTCGGCTGGCTGTTCGACGATCCGACCGCAGTCGCGAAGGACTACTACCGGCGCACCGGGGTGTTCCCCATCATGCACGTCTGCGCCATCCGCAAGTCGCTCGCGCAGCAGCATCCCTGGCTGCCCGGCGCGGTGACCAAGGCGTATACGCAAGCCAAGGACGCGGCGCTCGAGGCGCTGACCGACACGTCCGCCACCAAGGTCACGCTGCCCTTCGTCGAAGAGCAACTCAAGGCCGCGCGCGACACGATGGGCCACGACTTCTGGTCTTACGGCGTGGCGCCGAACCGCCGCACGCTCGAGACCTTCGTGCGGCATCACCATGCGCAGGGCCTGTCGGCCCGGCCGATGTCGGTGGACGACTTGTTCCACCCGTCGACCTATGAAACCTACAGCATCTGACGAGGCCGCCATGACCCGCCGCAGAACCGCTGACGCGCGCGCTTTCCGGGGTGGCGGCGATCGCCGTGGGCGTCGGGGTGGCGGGCGTCGCGCAGGCCCAGTCCTTTCCGTCCAGGCCGGTCAAGCTGATCGTGTCGCATGCCGCGGGCGGGTTGCCGGACACGGTGGCGCGCATCGTCAGCGGTGCAGGACGCCCTCGGCCCGCCGGTCGTGATCGAGAACCGGGCCGGTGGCAATGGCGGTGTCGCGGACTCGGCGCTGGCAGCGGCAGCGCCCGACGGCCACACGCATCGTGCGCCGGCCCGACGTGATCGAGCTGTTGCGGGCGCCGGGGATCGATCCGATCGGCGGCGGGGGGGCTTGACAGCGCCGTCAAGGCCGAAGCGGTGCGAGTCGCGGGCGCGGTGCGCCGCGCCCACCTGAAGGCCGAATGACGGTGCGGGCCGGCAGCGCGGTGCAAGGCGGGTGATCGATGCGGCCGGCCTGGCGCTGGGCGCGGTGGTGTTCGTCTTCGGCGGCGTCGTCAAGGGCACGCTCGGGGTCGGCCTGCCGCTGGTCGCGGTGCCGCTGCTCTCGCTCGGCCTGCCGGCCACGCAGTCGATCGCGCTGGTCATGATGCCGGTGCTGGCGTCCAACCTCTGGCAGACCTTCGAGGGCGGCATGTCGCGCCAGGGCCTGCGGCGCTTTGCGCCGCTGATCGTCACGCTGCTGCTGTCGACTCTGATCACGGTGCCGCTCACGCTGGACCTGCCGGACGCCACGCTGCGCGCCATCCTGGCCGGCGTGGTGCTGATGGCGGTGGTGTTGATGGCGTTGCCGCTCGACCTGCACGTCTCGCCGGAACACGAGCCCTGGTGGAGCGGCGTGGTCGGGGCGCTGTCGGGCGTGCTTGGCGGCGTGTCGTCGCTGACCGGCCCGATCATCATCACCTACCTGATGGCGCTGAAGCTGCCGCGCGACGTCTTCGTGGGCAGCATCAGCATCATCTATCTGGCCGCGGCATTGCCGTTGTATGGCTCGATGGCTGCGCACGGCAAGGTCTCGGGCACCGACGCGCTGCTCTCGCTCGCAGCGCTGGTGCCGATGGCGCTCGGGCTGCACATCGGGCGCAGCATCCGCGGCCGCCTGAGCGACCGCGCGTTCCGCCGCATCCTGTTCGTCTTCCTGGTCGGGGTCGCGTTGCTGCTGGTGCTGCGCTGATCACGCGGCGCTTCCCGTCATGCCCGCCACCTTGCACACCGACACCCCGATGCTGGCGCTGCGCATCGCGCGCATCGACGAGGTCGCCCTCGATATCCGGGCTTACGAACAGGTGCTGCTCGACGGCTCGGCGCTGCCGCCGCTCACACTCGGTGCGCATATCAAGGTGCAGCTGCCGAGCGACGCGTTGCGCAAGTACTCGCTGCGATGCGGCGGCGATGTCGAGCGGCTGGTCGCCGATCCCAGTGTGGCGGTGGTCTCCTGTGGCAGCGCGAAGACGGTCGCGCCGGTGCGCCGCTCACCAAGCGCGAGCTCAGCATCGAGGCCGGCGTGATCGAGTCCACCACCTTCGTGGCCTTGCAGGCGATGGCCGGCCTCGACTACGTCGTGCTCGAGCAGGCGCCACAGAACCGGAAGAATGTCTAGGTGCGACTGACGCCGCGCGGCCGGGCGCTCGAAGGCGTGCTGGTGCCGCTTGCGCAGGAGGTGAAGCAGATCGCCCTGGCGCAGGTGGCGCGAGCCGATATCGCCGCGACCCGGCGCTGCCTATTGGCGACGATCGACAACCTCGCGCGAGACGCTCGCGGCGCGTCGGCTCCGTCGGCTCCGTCGGGCACGTGAGGCCAGGCGCGGCGCGGCGTCCTACGCGTCGCCCTCGACTTTTCCGATACGCCCGTCGCGCCGCGCTGCCTACGATGCAAGCCCGAACCCAGGAGGCCCTGCATGAACTCGCCCACCGAAGCCAATTACATGTCCAGCGCCGCCGACGAGTATTCGGTCGACCTCGGCGGCGCCTCGCTGCTCCCGGCCGACTTCGAGAAGTCCATCACCGACCATCCCATGAAGGCCGCGATGATCGCCGCCGCCGCAGGTGCCGGCCTGATGGGCCTCATCACGCTGGCCATGCGCAGCAGCCCTGCGCCGATGGAGCGCGTCGTCGAACGGGCGGTTCCAGACTCGGCCACGCGCAGTGACCTGGCGGACTTGCGCGATCAACTCATCGGCTGGGCGCGCGACATGATCGCCGCCGCGCCTACACGCCGCGATGTGGCCCGGACGATGTCCGATGCGAAGCAGAGCATGGCCGACGCGAGGCACAGCGCCTCGGATGCGAGTGCCAGCGTCCTCGGCACCTGGAACGAAGTGCGTGAGCAGGCGGCAGAAGTGGCGCAGCGCGTCAGATCGCAGGTCGAAGACACCGCGGACCGCCTGCGCCCGAAGGTCACTGCCGCGGTGGATCTGGCCAAGGACAACCCAATGTGGCTGGGCGTCGCGGGCGCCGCACTGGCGGCGCTGATCGCCGCGTCGGCGGTCTCCAGCGCGCGCAAATAGCCGTCCGCCGCGTTTTAAGTCGGCCGGCGTCATGCCGGCCGATTTCGTTGGTTCCGGCACAGCGCATCGAACGGCGCCCGCACGGACAATCCGGATCACCAACCTCCACCATTGCGACCATGAACTCGATCAGCCTCGACCTCGCCCGCCGCCTCATCGACGCTGCGCTCCTGCACGCTCGCGCGCAAGGATTCAAGCCGATGGGCGTGGTCGTCATCGACGCCGCGGCGCAGGTGGTGGCGTCGGTGCGCGAGGACGGTGCGAGCGCGCTGCGGCTCGATATCGCGCTCGGCAAGGCCGCGGCGACGATCGGCATGGGCGTGAATTCACGCGTCCTGACCCAGCGCGCGAAGGACTTGCCGGCATTCTTCAATGCGATTTCGTCCGTCTCGTTGCAGAAGTTCGTCGCCCAGACCGGCGCGGTGCTGATCCACGGGCCGGAGGGCGGTGTGATCGGGGCGGCCGGGGCCTCGGGTGGCACCGGCGACGAAGACGAGCAGATCGTGATCGCCGGCATTGCCGCGGCCGGGTTGATGCACAGCTGACGGCCGGCCGGTTGCTCAGGATTCCCCAACAAAAATGGCGCCCCGCGGGGCGCCATTTACTTGAGCAGCGTGGCCTTGCCACGCGGTCCGGCTTACTGCTTGGGGGCTTTGCCACCCTTATTCTGATCGACCACAGCTTCTTCGCCCTTGGGCAGGTTGCCTGCCTTCACAGCGGCCTTGGCGTCGGCCTTGACGTCGGCACGTGACGTCGCACTGGCGGTGCGCTTGGCGCCCTTGTCTTGATCCTTGGTGGCGCGCTGACCGAGGTTGGTCTCGCCCGCCTTGACAGCGGCCTTGGCGTCCGCCTTGACATCGGCACGCGATTCCATGCTGGGGGTGCGCTTGGCGCCCTTGTCCTGGTCCTTGGTGGCGCGCTGACCGAGGTTGGTCTCGCCGGCCTTCACGGCGCTGGCGGCCTCGGCCTTGACTTCGGCACGCGAGGGCGACATCGTGGTGGTGGCGGTCTGCGCGTGGGCAGAGGCAATGGCCATCACCGACAGGGCGACGGCGGTCAGCGAAAGTTTGATGTTCATGGGGGTCCTGTTCAGCGTATTACAAGGAGCACGGAAGTCTCGTCGACGCCGCGCGGTATGCAGCTTGCCGAGTGCCACGCGGGCGAATCGGAAGATGCCGGACCGGTATTCTAAGGCAGTTGTCAAAATCGTGATCCCGGCCCGTCGAGGAAGGCGCTCTCGTCCGCCGTCGACACCCGCCCGAGGATGACATTGCGGTGCGGGAAGCGGCCGAACCGCGCCACCACGGCGCGATGTCGCACTGCCCATTCCATCAGCCCGGCCTGGTCGGGTGCCTCGGCACCCAGACGCTCGAACAAGCGGACCGCCTCGTCTTGCACCGCCAGCGTCTCGCTGTGCTCGTAGGGCAGGTAGACGAACGCGCGCTGGAACGGCGGCAGGGTCGCGTCGTCACCCGATGCGACCAGCTGCCGGGCCGCGGCCAGCGCCCGGGCATCGCCGGAGAACGCACGCGGCGTATCGCGGTATGCGTTTCGGGTGTACTGGTCGAGCAGGAGGATGCGCGCGAGTGCCGACGGCGGCGTGCGCTCCCACGCGTCCAGGCGGCCGTCCAGCGCGCGCTCGATCAGATCGCCGAAGCGCGACCGGACGTCGGCGTCGAATGCTGTGTCCTTGGCGAACCACTGCGTGCGCGCGCTGCCGTACTCGGCGCTGCCCGGCGCACCGAACCAGAAATCGAGCACCTCGCGCGCGCGCGGATCCAACTCGGCGCTCACATCAGCCTCGCGGGGACGAGTTCGACACTGTCGGTGAGGTCGCCGACGCTGACAGCGCCGTCCTGCACCGTCACGTGCAACTGCATCGTGCGCTGCGCCAGGGTCGCCAGCGCCTGGCTCTGCGGCGCCGGGATCTGCCAGACCGCGAGGTTGCGTGCGCGCTGCAGCTTGCCGGCGATGCCGCCCCACCAGATCGGTGTGCTGTGGCTCATGCTGATCACCGTCACGCGGTCGGCGCGTCCGCAGGCGCGCAGCAGCCGCTTGTCATCGGGCTGGCCGATCTCGATCCAGTGCAGGATGCGGCCGGTCAGGTCCTTGTGCCAGAGCTCGGGCTCGTCCACGTCCCACAGCCCCTTGGCAAACTCGAGCCCGCCCTGGTCGGCGTCGGCCGGCGCGTGCAACGCGTAGGCGAGCAATCTCACCATCATTCGCTCGTCGGTCTCCGACGGATGACGCGCGATCGTGACCGCGTGGTCGGCATAGATGCCACGGTCCATGTCGGCGAGTTGCAGATTGGCTTTGAAGATGGTGGCCTTGAGCGCCATGGGGGTCGGGTCCTTCGGTCGGGGGCGATTAGAGCAGAGCGCTTCGCGGCGACAATGCCGGTCACATTCCCGTCTAGGACCGCCCATGAGCATGAAGAAGACCGACCTCGAGAAGAACAAGGCCATGAAGATCGACGGCAGCATGCGCTCGGCGGTGGTGCCGGACCGCTTCGCGCAGGGCGCCGCGGAAGCGACCGACAAGCGCGAGCAACGCCGTCGCGACGCCGCCGCCGGCCTGGTGCCGTTCGCCTGCAAACTGCCGTTGGAGCTGACCCGTCAGCTCGGCGACCGGGCCGCGGCGACCGAGGGCGGCATGAATGCGCTGGTCGGGCAGTTGCTGGCGAAGGGCCTCGTTACCGGCGATTGATCGCTGCCAGGCCCGGCGCAATCCGGCGGGTCGCCTGAACCAGACACGGGAGTGCTCGGCATGGCGGGATGGATGTTCGACCTGGTGGTGATCGGTGCCGGCAGCGGCGGCGTTCGCGCCGCCCGCATGGCGGCCCAGCGCGGTGCGCGGGTGGCGGTGGCGGAGGACGCGGCGCTGGGCGGAACCTGCGTCAACCTGGGCTGCATCCCGAAGAAGCTGTACAGCTTTGCAGCCCATTACGCCGAGGCCTTCGAGGAGGCGCACGGCTACGGCTGGCGGGTCGTGGCCCCGGCGCTCGACTGGGAATTGCTCAAGGCCAACCGGGCGCGCGAGATCACGCGCCTCAACGTCATCTACGAAAGCCTGCTGATCGGCGCTGGCGCGACGCTGCTGCGCGGCCGCGCCCGGTTGACCGGGCCGCACGAGGTCGAGGTCGCGGGGCAGCGGGTCACGGGCGCGCACATCCTGGTGGCGACCGGCGGCCGGCCGGTGGTGCCCATGCTGCCGGGACGCGAGCTCGCCATCACCTCGGACGAGATCTTCGACCTGGCGCAATTTCCGCGCCGTCTGGTGGTGGTGGGCGGCGGCTACATCGCAAGCGAGTTCGCCTCGATCTTTCGCGGTCTGGGCTCGCAGGTGACGCAGCTCTATCGCGGCGAGCAGATCCTGCGCGGCTTCGACCACGACGTGCGCGACGTCGTCGCCGCCGAGATGCGCAAGAAGGGCGTGGACGTGCGTACCCACGCGCACGTGCAGCGGATCGAGCGTCGGGCCGACGGCCTGGTGGCCACGCTGGCCGAGGGCGGTGAGGTCGAGGCCGATGCCATCCTCTATGCGACCGGCCGCGACCCGAATACCACCGGCCTCGGGCTGGCGGAAGCCGGCGTGGCGACGGCGCTCAACGGCGCGGTCATCGTCGATGCGCAGTACACGACGAACGTGACGTCGATCCATGCCGTGGGCGACGTCATCGACCGGTTTGCGCTCACACCGGTGGCCCTGGCCGAAGCCATGGTGCTGGTCGACCGCCTGTTCGGCAGCGGCGCCCGCCAGCTCGACTACAGCCTGATCCCGACCGCCGTCTTCACCCATCCCAACGTCGGCACGGTCGGGCTGAGCGAAGAACAGGCACGCGCGGAACTCGGCGAAGTGCGGATCTTCCGCAGCGAGTTCAAGGCTTTGCGCCACACGCTGTCGGGCAGTACCGAACGCACGCTGATGAAGCTCATCGTCGAAGCGCGGACCGATCGCGTGGTCGGCCTGCACATGGTGGGTGCCGACGCCGGCGAGACCATCCAGGGCTTCGCGGTGGCGATGAAAGCCGGGGCCACCAAAGCGGTGTTCGACGCCACCCTGGGCATCCACCCGACGGCTGCGGAAGAATTCGTGACGATGCGCGAGCCGGTCACGGCATGATGCGCGCCCGCTGCGCAACGCCCTCTCCATCCCACCCCATGACTGCTTCGACATCCGCCTTACGCCACTGCCTCGGCGCTGCCGCACTGTGGCTGGCCGTTTCGGCGCAAGCGGCAGACCTGCCGCGCGGCCTCGGCGACGGCACCGGCGCCGGACCGTTGCTGACGCGCGAGCAACTGCGCGAGTGCGTGGCCGAACTGTCGCGCATCGAGGCGAGCCACGCCGAAGCACTCAAAGCGCATGCAGCGCTCGATGCCGAACACGCGCGGCTGAGTGATCTGGGCAAGCAAATCACCGATGAAGCGCCCGGCGTGGACCTGAAGAACGTCGATGCCGTCGCGGCCTACAACGCCAAGGTGCAGGCGCGCGAGCAACAAGCCGATGCCTACGCAGCCAAGGCGGCGCGTCTGAACGCGCAGGGCGTCGCGTTGCAGGCGCAGCGAGGCGCGTTCCTCAAGAACTGCGACAACCGGCGCTTCGACGCGAGGGACGCCGCCGCGGTGGGTATCGGCAAGTGATGCCTGCCGCCATGGCGATGAACACCAAGGTGAGCCAGTTGTCGCAGGGCCATCGTCCCGCCTTGCGCATCGGCTTGCCGTTAGATCGCGGCAGGGGTCAGACCCCGCACCGCAAGGAGATTTGATGCTTCGAGACCCGGATACATCGCTGCCGGCGACGCCGCAACAGGCGTCGACCAATGTCCTGTTGCAGCCGTGGCAGACGCCGTACGGGCTGCCGCCCTTCGCCGAGATCGGCCCCGAGCACTACGCGCTGGCGTTCCAGATCGCCTGCCGCCGACACCTCGACGAGTTGGACGCGATCGCAGCCGACCCACGGCCGGCCGACTTCGACAACACGGTCGCCGCCTTCGACCGCTGCGGGCGTGACCTGCAGCGCATCGAGGGTGTGTTCTACAACCTCACCTCGAGCGAGACCTCGCCGGCGCTGCAGGCGGTCGAGCGCGACTTGGCGCCGGTGATGGCCGCGCATGCGAATTCCGTCTTCATGCACCGGCCGTTGTTCGCGCGCATCGATGCCGTCCACGCGCGCCGGACCGAACTGGCGCCGTCGGCCGAGGCGTTGCGCCTTGTGGAGCGGACCCACCTGGAGTTCGTGCGCGCCGGGGCGCGGCTGTCACCCGGGTCGCAGGCGCGCTACGGCGAGGTCATGCAACGGCTCGCTGAACTGACGACGCGGTTCGGGCAAAACTTGCTCGCCGAGGAGTCGACCTATCGCCTCGTCCTGCGTGGCGAGGCCGAACTCGCCGGGCTGCCCGAGTTCGTTCGAACGGCAGCACGTCAGGCGGCGGTCGAGCGCGGCATGTCGGACGAGGGCGCGCACATCATCACCCTGTCGCGCTCGCACATCGTGCCTTTCCTCACCTTCTCGCAGCGACGCGACCTGCGCGAGCAGGCCTATCTCGCCTGGACCTCGCGCGGTCAGCATTCCGGGCCCGGCGACAACCGCGAGGTGGCTCGCGAGATCCTGACCCTGCGCAACGAGCAGGCACGACTGCACGGGGACACCAGCTATGCCGACTACGCGCTGGCGGACTCGATGGCACAAAACCGCGCCGCGGTCGACCGCTTGCTGCACCAGGTGTGGGGGCCGGCGAAGGCGCGGGCCGCGCGTGAGCGCGCGGCGCTCGAGGCGCTGGCTGCGGCCGCTGGCGAGGCGCTCACGATCGAGCCTTGGGACTGGCGCTACTACGCCGAAAAACTGCGCCAGCAGCGCTACCAGCTCGACGAGTCGGAGATCAAGCCGTACTTCTCGCTGACGCGGATGGTGGAGGCGGCGTTCGACTGCGCGCAGCGCCTGTTCGGCGTGCGCATGGTCGAGCAGCCCGACGTGCAGGTTTATCACCCGGACGTCAAGGTCTACGAGGTGCGCGACGCCGGCGATGCGCTGGTCGGCGTCTTCCTGCACGACAACTTTGCGCGCGCGACCAAGCGCAGCGGCGCGTGGATGAGCTCGTACCGCCAGCAGTCGCGCAACGGCGGGGCGGTCACGCCGATCGTGGTCAACAACAACAATTTCGCGAAGGGCGCGCCGGGCGAGCCGACGCTGCTCAGCTTCGACGACGCGCGCACGCTGTTCCACGAGTTCGGCCACGGCCTGCACGGCTTGCTGTCGAACGTCACCTACGAACGGCTGTCGGGCACCAACGTGCGGCGGGATTTCGTCGAGCTGCCGTCGCAGATCTTCGAGAACTGGCTCGACGAGCCCGAAGTGCTGCGCCGCCATGCGCGGCACCACCTGACCGGCGAGCCGATCGCCGATGCGCTGATCGAGCGGATGCATGCGGCGCGCCATTTCAACCAGGGCTACGAGACGGTGCGCTATACCGCGTCGGCGCTGGTGGACATGGCTGCGCATGCCTTGACGGATGTGCAGGGCCCGGATGTGGTCGAGTTCGAACGCGCGCAGCTGGAGCGCATCGGCCTGCCGGCCGGCACCGGCATCAACCATGGACTGACGCACTTCCAGCACCTGTTCTCGGGCTCGGGTTATGCAGCGGGTTACTACGTCTACCTGTGGGCCGAGGTGCTCGACGCGGATGGCTTCGAGGCATTCGCCGAGGCTGGCGATGCCTTCGATCCGGCGGTGGCGTCGCGCTTGTGCCGCTACGTCTACAGCGCTGGCGATACGCTCGAACCGGGACAGGCCTACCAGTCCTTCCGCGGTCGTGCGCCGAAGGTCGAACCGATGCTGCGCAAGCGCGGGCTGATCGAGGCCACCCCCTAAGGCGGCAATCCGGCCGTGCACCGGGAAGGCCAAAAAAAACCGCAGCCGAGGCTGCGGTCTTCATTCGAGGCGCTTGATGCGCTTCAGATCACCTTGATGTTGGCGGCTTGCAGGCCCTTCTGGCCTTGCTTGACTTCGAACTCGACGCGCTGGTTTTCCAGCAGCGTCTTGAAGCCGGAGCCGGCGATGTCACGGAAGTGGGCGAAGAGGTCGGCGCCGCCGGCGTCTTGAGCGATGAAGCCGAAGCCCTTGCTCTCGTTGAACCACT
>JBDSZM010000252.1:0-4393 GCA_039925165.1 Burkholderiaceae bacterium | reverse complement strand
TTCTTCGAGCATGCGCTCGAGAAGGTGCCCTTCGGCGACCGGCAACTGTTGCGGATCGCGAGGTCGCGCACCACCGACCCGATCCCGGCGGCCACCGTCTGCTACGTGTGGGACAACAAGCTTCCGGTCGGGACCACGCTCGACAACGCCTTCACCCGGCGGATGCGTTACATGGTGCTGCAAAGCGGCAAGGACAACGCCGGCAAGTGGACGCCGCAGAAGCGCGACGTCGGGGCCGATTTCCTCAAGCTCTTCAGCGACGAGGCGACCGAGGTCCCGCCGATCTCCGGCGTGGCGATCGGTGCCGATTCGGACAATACCCAGAGTCACAGCGTGAGCCACGTGGCCGATGTCACGCTGACGCGCTGAAGCCGCGCCGGCCGATGACACGGGGAGTCGGCGGCACGTGAGGCAGTTGCTGCTGCTCGGCGGGGGTCACGCCCACGTCGAGGTGCTGCGCCGGCTGGCGCGCTCGCCGTGGCGCGATGTCCGCGTGAGCCTGGTCTCGACCCGCACGCCGGTGCTCTACTCGGGCATGGTCCCCGGCATCATCGCCGGCCACTATCCGCGCGACGCCGCCACCATCGACCTGCGCGCGCTGGTTCGGCGCGCTGGCGCGGAGTGGCTCGAGGCCCGAGTGACCGGCATCGACGCCGCTGCCCGCCAGGTGCGGCTGGCCGACAGGCGCAGCCTCGGCTACGACCTGCTCAGCCTCGACGTCGGTTCGGTCACCGACACCGAATCCATTCCCGGCGCCGGGCAGTACGCGCTGCCGGTGCGGCCGATCGAGGCGTTCGCGCGCGCGGTCGAGGGCCTGTACGAACGCGCGACGCGGCGTTACCTGGCGGTGGTCGTGGTGGGTGGCGGGGCCGCCGCGGTCGAACTGGCGCTGGCGCTGCAGCACCGGCTCGAGGGCCAGGCGCGCATCACGCTGGTGGCCGGCGACGAGCCGCCGCTGTCCGGGTTCCCGACGCAGGTGCGGGCGCGGGCCGCTCGGGCGCTGCACCGCCGCTCGGTGGCGGTGGTGGTCGACCGCTGCGTCGAGCTGAACGGGCGCCAGGTCCGGCTGGCGCAAGGCACCGGCCTGGCGTGCGACGTCGCCGTTCTGGTCACCGGTGCGAATGCCCAGCCCTGGCTGCTGCAGAGCGCGCTCGCGCTCGACCCGCAGGGCTATGTCGCGACCGGCGCCGATCTGCGCAGCCTGTCGCACCCGAACGTCTACGCCGTCGGCGACACCGCCACCCAGGCTGACAGCGCGCACCCGCGCAGCGGCGTGTATGCGGTGCGTGCCGGTCCGGCGCTGGCGACCAATCTGCGGCGCAGCCTCGACGGTGCCGCGCCGCTCGCCCACCGGCCGTCGGCGCGCTCACTCAACCTGCTGGCCTGCGGCGACCGCTATGCCATCGCGTCGTGGGGCGATTGGTCGGCCGAGGGACGCTGGGTGTGGTGGTGGAAGGACCACATCGACCGGCGATGGATTGCGCGCTACCGCTGATGACCGGGACCGGACGTCCCGACAGCGCCCGGGGCGGCTAGATCGACCGTGCGGTACTGACCGGGCTCACACCCCCAGGGCCCGGCCGGCGCGTGCAATCGCCCGGCTCGGGGCTCGTTGAACCTCACGGCGGCGCCGAGGCCGAGGCCGCGTCGGCGCAGCCCTTCTTTTCGATGGCGCTGACCGTCGACGGAGGAGCAGAATCACTTTGCCCGGCGGTGCGCGGGCTCATCATCAAGGCGCGCCGACCTTTTTGAGGAGACTCACATGCGTTTCACCTCTGTCGCAGCCGCTGCCGCCGTCACCTGCAGTCTGTTCGGCGTCTCACTGGCCCACGACGTCGAGGAAGGCCAGGGGCAACTCGGCAAAGTCAACTTCCACAACTCCTGCGAAGCAAAGGTGCAAGCCGAGCTGCGGCGCGCCGTGGCGATGTTGCATTCGTTCTGGTTCACGGCGGGGGAAAAAGCCTTTCGCCATGTCCTCGAGGACGACCCGGCTTGCGGCGTGGCCACCTTCGGCATCGCGGCACTCCTGATGAACAACCCGCTGGCGGGCCAAGGCGCCTCGCCACAGGCGGCCGCGGCGGCGCAGGCCGCGATCGAGCAGGGCCGCCGCGTCGGGGCCCAGACGCCACGCGAGCGCGACTACATCGAGGCGGTGGCAGCCTATTACGACGACTTTGCGAACAAACCGGAGCGCGCTCGGCAGGCCGCACGTGCCAAGGCCTTCGAGGCGCTGGCGGCGCGCTATCCCGACGACGACGAGGCGCAGATCTTCGCGGCGCTCTACCTCGCGGGCACCCAGTCGCAGGCCGACCAGAGCTATGCGGCCTATCTCAAGGCAGCGGCGGTCCTCGAAAAGCAGTTTGGCAAGTATCCCGACCATCCGGGCGTCGCGCACTATCTGATCCATAGCTACGACGCGCCGCCGATCGCTGTCAAGGGGCTGCCTGCCGCGCGACGCTATGCGACGCTTGCGCCGGATGCGCCGCACGCGCTGCACATGCCATCGCACATCTTCACGCGGGTGGGCGCCTGGCAGGATTCGGTCACGACCAATCGCCGCTCCGCCGATGTCGCCAAGAAGGACGGCAATGGCAATGAGGCCTATCACGCTGCCGACTACATGGTGTACGCGCACCTGCAACTGGGGCGCGATCAGGCCGCCCGCGAGGTGCTTGGCGAGTTCACGCGCGAGGTGAAGACCAACCCCGCGGTCTTCGTCGGCCCGTACGCCGCGGTCGCCATTCCGGCCCGGTTGGCACTCGAGCGCGGCGACTGGCCCGCAGCCGCGCGCATGCCGCAGCAGAACACCCAGTTCGCCTTCTGCGAAGCGATCACGACGTTCACCCGGGCGCTGGGTGCCGCGCGGATGGGCGATACCGCCGCCGCGGAGCAGGAAGCTCTGCGCCTCGAGGCGCAGCACAAGAGCCTGCTCGAGGCCAAGAACAGCTATTGGGCGACCGAGGTCGAGATCCAGCGCACCGCGGTCGCCGCGTGGCTGGCCCATGCACGCGGGCAGCACGACGAGGCGATCCGCCTGATGCGGGGGGCGGCCGATCTCGAAGACCGCAATGAAAAGCACATCGTGACACCGGGCCGGGTTGTCCCCGCGCGCGAACTGCTGGGCGAGCTGTTGCTCGAGAGCAAGCAACCTGCCGCTGCACTCAAGGAATTCGAGCAGTCCCAGGTGCGCGAACCCAACCGCCTGCGCGGCGCTGCCGGTGCTGCGCTGGCCGCCGAGGCTGCAGGCGAGCGAGACAAAGCGCGTCAGCAGCATGCGAAGGTGGTCGAACTCACGCGCGACGCCGATACGCCCTTGCCCGAAATCGCACGTGCGAAAACCTACTTGGCTGCGCGGTGAGCTACTTGCTGCGTCGGGGCTTCATGGCGCTGGGGCTGGCCCATGCCGCCGGGTGGTCTCACGCCGCCCCCTCTGACGACGCCGACAACGAGTCCTTGTTGAGCGATACCGACTATGCGGCGGCACGCGTCGCGCTCAAGGCCGATGACCCGGCGGCGGCCCTGAGGCGGCTCGAGCAGGTGCTCAAGCGATTCCCGGACAACGCCGATGTGCACAACGAACTGGGTTTCGCTCACCGTCGGCTAAAAAACCTCGACCAAGCCTTTGTTCACTACCGACGCGCCTTGGCGATCAACCCGCAGCACCGGGCCGCGCACGAGTACATCGGCGAGGCCTTTCTGATGGTCGGCGACGTCCCGGCGGCCGAGCGCCATCTGGCCTCGCTTCGCTCGATCTGCCTGCTGCCCTGCGAAGAGTTGCGAGATCTGGAGACGGCGATTACCGAGCATCGCCAGCGGACAGCACCGCGCTGAACCCGTCCCCTGCCGTCGGGCGCGCGACGCGTGCTCGCCACCCGTACCGGTGGGGCCGCACGACGCGTTGAGGTCGAGCTCGGCGCGTCGGCGTGTGGCAAGCCTGACGCGATTCAGTCGCGCGGCTTGAAGTCGATCGAGAACGACGGCGGCACCCGGCCGTCGGTGTCCTTGGGCAGGACCTCGGTGCGGTCGATCGCGCGCAGCACGGCGTCGTCCCAGGCCGCGATGCCGCTGCTCTTGACGATGCGCCGCGAGGTGATGCTGCCGTCGGTCGAGACCCGCACCTCGACCGTCGCGACCGGGTTGCCCGGCACGCTGTCGGCAAATACGATGTTGGGCTTGATGCGCGCGCGGATCCGCCCGGCATAGCCCGCCGACGGGCCGGACGACTGCGCGGCGCCGCCGGTCGCTCCGGCGTCGCCGCTCGCACCGGCCATCCCGGCGATGCGCTTGAGGTTGGCTTCGCGCTGGCTCTCGAGCGCCTTGGCCTGGCGCAGCGCCTCGGCCTGTTCCTTCTTCTTGCGCTCGGCCTCGGCCAGCTCGCGCTGCTTCGCCAGTT
>JBDSZM010000251.1:0-4902 GCA_039925165.1 Burkholderiaceae bacterium | reverse complement strand
CGGCGCGCTACCGCACCGGCGCGGTCGCTCGCATGGTGCGCATGCCGGCGGCCACGCTGCGGGTGTGGGAGCGTCGCTACGCCGTGGCGCGGCCGCAGACCACGGCGGCCGGACACCGCCTGTACTCGGCGTCCGACGTGCAGCGGCTGGTGCTCGTGAAGCAGTTGACCGAGGTCGGCCACGCCATCGGCGCCATCGCTGCGCTCGACATGGCGGGGCTGCGCGAGGTGGCGGCGATCCATGTTGGCGCGTCGGCGCAGACCGGGGTGGTGCCGCCCCCGCCCCCGTCAACCCCGGCTGCGCGCGCCTGGCGCGTCGTCGTGATCGGTCCGGCCCTGGGGCGCCGGCTGCAACGCCCCGAGGTGCTCGACGGCCTGGGTTGCCCGCTCGCATGCGTCGCCAGCTTCGACAGTCTGGCGGCCGCATCCGCGTCCGCCCCGAGGTCCGGCCGCGCCGGCGTCGATGCCCTGCTCGTGCACCAACCGTCGCTGCAGCGCGGACTGGTCGAGCCTCTGCAGGCGGTGGCCAGGTCGCTCGGCGCTGCGGCGACGGCGCTGCTGTACAGCCATGCGTCGCAGCCGGTGTGCGATGCGCTCGGCGCGGCCGGGGTCGCGTTGCTGCGCGCGCCGCAGTCGGATGCGGCACTGGCGCAATGGCTGAGCACCCTGTGCCGTCCGCCGTTGGTCGATGCGATCTCGACCGCGCGCAACACCCCGGCGGCCGCCACGACGCTGGTGGCGCCCGCGCCGGTGCTGCCGCGCCGCTATGACGATGCCACGCTCGCCGATGTCGCGGCGCTGTCGTCGACCCTCGGTTGCGAATGCCCGCGCCACGTGGCCGAACTCCTGATGCAACTGTCGAGCTTCGAGGCCTACAGCATCGAATGCGCCCGCCTGAGCGCGGCCGACCCGAAAGACGCCGCGCTGCACGGCCACCTGCGCCAGGTGGCCGGCGCCTCGCGGGCCCTGTTCGAGACCGCACTCGAGCGGGTGGCGGTGCATGAAGGGCTGGTGCTGCCGATGATCTGACGGGCGGCGGCGCCCTGCCTACGGTGCCGTTCGGTTACCGCGGGCCTCGTCGCCCTTGCGCCGATGGCCAAGTCGACCGGCCCCGCCTCAAGACGGGGCGGCAACATCGAGCGTGCGCACCGGACGCACCTCGATGCTGCCGTGGCGCGCCGGCGGGATGCCGGCGGCGATCTCGATCGCCTCGTTGAGGTCGTCGGCATCGATCAGGTAGAAGCCGGCGAGCTGCTCTTTGGTCTCGGCGAAGGGGCCGTCGGTGAGCATGACCTGGCCGTTGCGCACCCGCACCGTGGTGGCTGTGTGGACCGGGTGCAGCGGCTCGGCCGCGAGCAACTGGCGCCGCTCGGCGACCCGCTGGGCATAGCTGTCGCAGCTGACGTCGCTGCAGGCGTGCCAGTGCTCGGCGTCGAGGTAGACGAGACAAAGGTATTTCATTGAAGCTCCCGGGGGATCACAAGGTCTTCGCCAGCGCAGCGAGCTGCTCGGTGCAGATGCCCCAGCCGGTGCGGAAGCCCATCGCTTCGTGGGCTTGCCGGTCTTCGGCGCTCCAGTGCGTGACCCGCGCGGTGTAGCGGGTGCGGCCGTCGCCGAGGTCGTCCAAGGTGAAGGTGCCGGTCATGAAGGGCTTGTTCGACGGCTTCCAGGCACTGACGTAGGCGTCGGTGAAGACGAGCCTGCGGTTCGGCACCACCTCGAGGTAGACGCCGCGGTTCGGGAACTCTTGGCCGTCCGGCCCGCGCATGACGATCCGGCTGGCGCCACCGGGGCGGACTTCCATCTCGGCGCTCGGCGTGGTCCAGGGCCGGGGTGCGAACCACTGCGTCAGCAACTCCGGCTCGGTCCAGCAGCGGCACAGCTGCGCCGGGGTCGCATCGAGGATGCGCTCGAAGACCCGTTCGCGCTCGGCGATGGCGGTGGCGGTGGCGGGCGGGTTCATGCGGTGGCACTGGGGGTGGGCAACGATTCTCCGTTGATGATCCACGGCGTGCCGTAGCGGTCGATCAGCATGCCGAAGATGCGGGCCCAGAAGGAGGCCTGCAGCGGCATCGACACCTGCGCGCCCTCCGCCAGCGCGTTGAACACGCGTTCGGCCTCGGCCACAGTCGCATAGTTGAGCGCGATCGACAGGCCCTGGATGCCGGAGTACGGACCGGCCTGCGGCGGGCAGTCGCCGGCATAGAGCGACCCGCCGTCGGGCAACTCCAGGCAGGCGTGCATGACGCGATCGTGATGTTCCTTCGGAAACTGCCCGGCCATCGGCGTCTGCCCGTTGGTGATGACGGCCACCAGGCGGCCTTCGAGGGCGCGCTCGTAGAAGCGCATCGCTTCGGCACAGTGGCCATCGAACGAGAGGTAGGGGATGGGATGCGGCATGGGATCTCCAGGGGGTGACGGGCGACGGCGACGCGCGATCTGCGCTCCGGTACCCGCTGGTCGAACGGCAGACCCTGCGTTTCGACAGGCCGAGTCAAATATTGTTTGCTACGACCAGGCGTCGCAGGCACTTCTCGAGGTGGCGCCGTTCCGGCGCCTGGGTGGTCAGCGCCAGCGCCCGGCCGTAGGCGGCGCGTGCTGCATCGTGCTTGCCGGCGCGACGCAGCAGGTCGGCGCGAGCGACATGCGCCAGGTGGTAGTGCGCGAGCGGTTCGCTCGCGACCAGGGTGTCGACCAGCGGCAGCCCGGCCTGCGGGCCGTCGCGCATCGCCAGCGCGACGGCGCGGTTGAGCGCGACCACGGGCGAGGGCTCGATAGCGAACAGCGCTTCGTAGAGGCCGGCCACCTCGGCCCAGTCGGTGGCCTGCGCACTCGGGGCTTCGGCGTGCACGGCGGCAATCGCGGCCTGCAGCGTATAGGGCCCATAGCGCCGGCTGCGCAAGGCGGCCTGCACCCGCGCACCGGCCTGCGCGATCGCGGCATGGTCCCAGAGCCGGCGGTCCTGGTCCTACAGCGCGACCAGGTCGCCATCGGCGTCGCAGCGGGCCTGGCGGCGCGCATGGTGCAGCAGCATCAGCGCGAGCAGGCCGCTCACCTCGGGCTGCGGCAGTCGTTCGTCGATCAGCCCCGCCAGCCGGATCGCCTCGTCCATCAGGTCGACGCGAATCACCGCGGCGCCGGCCGAGGCGCTGTAGCCCTCGTTGAAGACCAGGTACAGCGTGCGCAGCACGCTCGGCAGCCGCTCGGCGAGCTGCGGCCCGCTCGGCACCTCGTAGGGGATGCGGGCAGCGCGGATCTTCGCCTTGGCGCGAACGATGCGCTGCGCCAGCGTCGGCGCCGGCACCAGGAAGGCATGCGCGATCTCCTCGGTGGCCAGGCCGCAGACCTCGCGCAGCGTCAGCGCGATGCGGGCTTCTTCCGCCAGGCTCGGGTGGCAGCAGGTGAAGACCAGGCGCAGCCGGTCGTCCTCGATAGTCTCTGCATCATCCCAGTTGGCTGCACCGTCGGCCGCCTGCTCGGCGGCGTCGCCGGCCTCTTCCCAGCCGACCATGCGGCGCTGCCGGCGGATCCCGTCGATCGCCTTGTAGCGACCCGCCGAGATCAGCCACGACACCGGGTTGGCCGGCATGCCGTCGCGCGGCCAGCGTTCGGCGGCGGCCAGGAAGGCGTCGTGCAAGGCTTCTTCGGCCAGGGTGAAGTCGCCGAGCAGCCGCACCAGGGTCGCGAACACCTTGCGGCCGTCGCGCCGGTACAGCGTCTCGAGGGCGGCGTCGCGCATGGCGGGCGCTGGCGGTGGGCGGGCCGCTCAGAATTTGGGGATGCGCAGCGTCTTGCTGATCATCAGGCTGCCCGAGGCGACGAACAGCAGCGCGAGCGGATGCAGCGTCCACGGGCCGAGCGACCACGCGCCGCCCGGCAGGGCCTCGCCGGTGCGGCCGGCCCAGGCCGCCCAGGCCAGCAGGCCGCTGAGCACCACGCTGGTGGGGATCGGCGTGCCCTCGAAGTAAGCCACCTTGTCGGCGCCGGCCGAAAGCGTCGGCGCCGTCACGTTGTAGCGCGCGAGCCGGCTCACGCCGCAGCAGACGAAGTACAGCAGCGCGGCCACGTCCCAGCCGCCCTGCAGCCCGGCGGCGAAGGCCAGCGCCGCCGGCGCGACGCCGAACGAGATCACATCGGCCAGCGAGTCGAGCTCGCGCCCGAGTTCGGAGCTCTGATGGCGCCAGCGCGCGATCCGGCCGTCGAGCACGTCGAAGGCGAACGCCGCCGGCGCCATTGCCGCGCTCAGCAGCAGGTGGGTGGCCGAGCCGCTCGCCATCGCGAGCATCGCGAACAGCACCCCGGCGGTGCCGCAGGCGGCGTTGCCGAGGGTGAAGAAGTCGGCCAGATGAAAGCCGCGGATCATGGACAGATGGCGCATGCCGGGATGGTGCCTGATCTCGGCGTAACAGCTTGCATCGGGGCCTTGCAGCCGGCACGGGCGCCACCATGTGCGTGCGATGTGGAAACGCCTGACGATGTTGTGGACGCTGGTGCGCGGCGATGCGCGCCGGCTCTGGTTCGCGGTGCGCCACCCCGCCGCGCCGGCCTGGCTCAAGGTCGCGACCGGGTTGATGCTGCTGTACCTGGTCTCGCCGATCGACCTGATCCCCGATGCGATCCCTCTGCTCGGGATCGTCGACGACCTGGTGCTGCTGCCGCTGGCGATGCGCTTCGTGCTGCAGCGGCTGCCGGCCGGGCTCGGCGCCGAGGTCGACCGGCGCTACGGCCCGCGCGCCGGCTGAGCGCAGTCCGATCGCCGCGCCTCAGAACTTCAGCGTGAGGCTCGCATAGCCGGTGCGGCCGCGGGCGTCGTAGTAGCGGTCGTCGTAGCCGAACATCTGGCCCTTCAGCAGGCCGCCTTCGGCCAGCGACAGCGGCGGCTGCTTGTCGAACACGTTGAGCA
>JBDSZM010000250.1:0-4522 GCA_039925165.1 Burkholderiaceae bacterium | reverse complement strand
CTTCGAGGGCGCCGCTTGGTACTGGCACTTCGTCGACGTCGTGTGGCTCGGCCTCTACATCGTCGTCTACTGGTTGTGACGTGCAGCCCCCCGTTCGCCGACGACGGCGAACGACCCCCCGAGGGGGCCGAGTGCCGCGGCTCCACGCCGTCCTGCGCCGGCTTTGACGGCACGAGGCGGCGTTGCGTCTCGCAACGCCGCGGCCTGCAAGGCCGGGCCGGCTCGGAATCGGCCCGGCGCTCGGCCCGCGGGAACCCCTCGTCGCCGGAGATGATTGACGAACTTTGCCGCGCCGCGAGGGCCGGTCAGCGTCCCAGCGGGATGCCGGTGGGCTGGATCCAGCCCATCCAGAAACTCAGCAGGATGCATGCGAACAGCAGCACCGACAGACCGACGCGCACGGCCAGCGCGCGCATCATGCGATTCGTCTTCGGCTTGCCGTCGCGGCCATCGCGCAGCATGAACAAGCCCGCGCTGGCCAGCGCGGCGAGGATCGCCACGAAGGCGACGGCGATCAGGATCTTCATCGGTCGCGATTATCGGCGCCGGACCGGGTGAGGGTGGCGCTGGCGTGGCTGCTCGTGACGCTGGCGGCGGCCGGTGTCGCGGTCCGGCTCGGGCTGTGGCAGCTCGACCGCGCGGCTCAGAAGGAATCGCTGCAGTCGCTGATGCAGGCCCGCGCAGCCGCACCCGAACTCGACAGTGCCGGATTCGGCGCAGCCTGCTGCGCGGATCCGGGTGCACTGCACTACCGGATCGTGCGACTGCACGGCCACTGGCTCGCGGGGCATGACGTCTGGCTCGAGAACCGGCAGATGAACGGGCGCACGGGTCTCGTCCTGCTGACCCCGCTGGCAGTCGAGGGCCGTGGCGACGCCGTCGTGGTCCAGCGCGGCTGGGTGGCGCGCGACAACGACGACCGGACGCGGCTGCCGCGCATCGCGACGCCGACCGGCCGGGTCGAGGTCGCTGGCCTCATTGCCCCGCCGCCGGCGCGGCTGTACGAGTTCGCTCCTTCGGCGTCGGGCGTCATCCGGCAAAATCTGGACCTCCCGGCGTACGCGGCGCAGACCGGGCTCGCCCTGCTGCCGGTGTCGATTCGGCAGCGCGACGTGCCGGGCAGTCCGGCCGACGGTCTGCAACGGCAGTGGCCGGCCCCGACGGTCGACGTGCAGAAGCACTACGGCTATGCGTTCCAGTGGTTTGCACTCGGCGCGCTGATGACAGGTTTGTATGTCTGGCTCCAACTCCTACGGCCCCGGCGCGGGCGGCGTGCCCGCTGATCGAGCGGCCGCGTCGCTGCGGCCGCTCGACCTCGCGGTCCATTCGATGCCCGTTCAAGCGCTCGACGCGGTCGATCGACGGACCTCGCGCGGGCGACTCAAGATGCTGCTGGTGCTGCTGGTGTGCGCCGCGCCGGTGATGGCCTCGTACCTCGCTTATTTCGTCATCCGACCCTCGGCACGGTCGAACTATGGCGAACTCGTCGAACCGCAGCGGCCCATCCCCGAATCGCTGCGGCTGACCGATTTGCACGGGGTCGCGGTCGATCCCGCGAGCCTGAAAGGGCAGTGGCTGGTGGTGGTGGTCGCGGGCGGCGCCTGCGACGCGCGTTGCGAGCGCCTTCTGTGGCTGCAGCGCCAGTTGCGCGAGGCCCTCGGCCGCGACAAGGAGCGGGTCGACAAGCTCTGGCTCGTCAACGACAGCAGCGTGCCGCGTCGGGCGACGCTCGATGCGGTGGGTGCGGGCGCGGCCGGCGGGCTCGGCTCGGGCAACGCCGCCGCGGTGCTGCGCGCAGCGCCGCAGGCGCTCTCGGCCTGGCTCGCCGCCGCACCGGGCAGCACGCTCGAGGACCATCTCTACATCGTCGACCCGATGGGTCACTGGATGATGCGCAGCCCGGCACTACCCGATCCGTCGCGCCTGAAGCGCGACGTCGATCGCTTGCTGCGCGCGTCGGCCGGCTGGGATCGCGACGGGCGCTAGGCATGGGCACGCCTGCGCTGGTCGACTTGTCGCCGCTGCTGCGCATCGCGCTGCTCGGGGCGCTGCTCGCGCTCGGCCCGCTGTGCTGGCTGTGGCTGCGCCAGCGCGGCAGCAATCCGGCGCAGCGGCTGCGTGCCTTGACCGTGCTGACGCTCTTCCTCACTTTCGACCTGGTGCTGTTCGGCGCCTACACCCGGCTGACCGATTCGGGCTTGGGGTGCCCGGACTGGCCCGGCTGCTACGGCAACGCCAGCCCGTTCGGTGCGCGCACCGACATCGATGTGGCCCAGCACCTCGCGCCCTTCGGCCCGGTGACGCATGCCAAGGCCTGGATCGAGATGATCCACCGCTATTTCGCCACCGCCGTCGGGGTGCTGATCACCGTGCTGGCGATCGCCGGCTGGACCCGCAGCGGACGTGCGGCGGGGGCGGCGCGCGGGTTGTCGAGCGCGACGCTGGCCTGGGTCGTCATGCAGGGCGCCTTCGGCGCGCTGACGGTCACCTGGAAGCTCTACCCGGCGATCGTCACGCTGCACCTGCTCGGCGGGCTCGGCTTGCTGGCGTTGCTCGCGGTGCAGAGCCGGGCGGCGGCGCCACCGGACCTGACCATCACGCCGGCATTGCGGCGTGGCTTGTGGGTGCTGGCGGCCATGACACTGGTGCAGGTCACGCTGGGCGGTTGGGTCAGCACCAACTACGCCGTGCTGGCGTGCGCCGGCTTCCCGCGCTGCCAGGGTTCGGGGTGGCCGGCCATGGATTTCGCGGGTGGCTTTTCGGTGTTGCGCGAGCTCGGTTCCGGCGCCGGCGGCGCGCCGCTGCGCTTCGAGGCGCTGGTGGCCATCCATCAGTCGCACCGAATGTTCGCCGGGGCGATCCTGACCGCGATGGCGTTACTGGCCTGGCGGCTCCGGCGCGACGGCGGTGCATTGCGCCGCTGGGCCTGGCCGGTGGCGGGGCTGGCGCTGTGGCAGTTGGCCAGCGGCATGGTCACGGTCCTGTTCGACTGGCCGCTGGTTGCCGCGCTCGGACACTCGGCCGGCGCCGCCGGATGGGTGGTGGTTCTGACGCTGCTGATCCGCCGATCGCGCCGGACCCGGGCGGCCGGCGTGCCGCTCGGCACGCCTGGCGGGCGCATCCGTCGCATGCAGGCGGCTTCGTAAAATGGCCGCGCAGCGTCCCACCATGTCCGATACCCTCGCCCGGCCGGCGCCCGCCGCCACCACCTTGCCATCGCGGGTGAGTCAGTTCTACGCGCTCACCAAGCCGCGCGTGGTGCAACTGATCGTCTTCTGCGCCGTCATCGGCATGTTGCTCGCCGTGCCCGGCCTGCCCGACTGGCGCACAGTGCTAGCCGCCACCGCCGGCATCTGGCTCGTCGCTGCCGCGGCCGCGGCGTTCAACTGCATCGTCGAGCAGGGCCTCGATGCCAAGATGGCGCGCACCGCGTGGCGCGCGACCGCCCGCGGGCAGTTGAGCAACCTGCAGACCCTGAGCTTTTCGGCCGTGCTCGGGCTGACCGGCAGCGCACTGCTGTACACGCTGGTGAACCCGCTGACAATGTGGCTCACCTTCGCCACGTTCGTCGGCTACGCGGTGATCTACACGGTGGTGCTGAAGCCGCTCACGCCGCAGAACATCGTGATCGGCGGCGCCTCGGGGGCGATGCCGCCGGTGCTTGGCTGGGCTGCGATCCGCGGCGAGGTCGGCCCCGAGGCGCTGATGATGTGCCTCATCATCTTCCTGTGGACGCCGCCGCATTTCTGGGCGCTGGCGCTGTACCGCGCCGACGACTATCGCCGCGCCGGTCTGCCGATGCTGCCGGTCACGCACGGCAACGAGTTCACCCGGCTGCACGTGTTGCTCTATACGCTGGTGCTGTTCGCCGCGACGCTGCTGCCCTTCGTCTACGGCATGAGCGGCCCGCTCTACCTGGGCGCGGCGGTGCTGCTCGGCATTGGCTTCACCGGCCACGCGTGGGCGTTGTGGCGGCGCTATTCCGAAGCCCTGGCGCGCAAGACCTTCCGCTTCTCGTTGATCCACCTCGCCGCGCTCTTTGCCGCGATGCTGGTCGACCACTACCTGGACCCTTTGTGGCGAACCTCATGATTCCCGCGTTGCCCGGTCTGGGCCGGCGTCGCCTGCTGATCGCTGCCGCTGCGGCATTGAGCGGCTGCGACCGCCTGTCGCCGACGAACGTGCGCAGCTTCAACGGCGTCGACATCACCGGTGCCGAGTACGCGCAGAAATTCGAGTTGCCGGACCAGAACGGCACGCTGCGGACGCTGGCCGACTTCAAGGGCAAGGTGACGGTCGTGTTCTTTGGCTACACGCACTGCCCGGACGTCTGTCCGACCACCATGGCCGAGCTCGCGCAGGTCAAGAAGCAGCTCGGCCCGGACGGCGCGGCGGTGCAGGGCATCTTCATCACCGTCGATCCGCAGCGCGACACGCCGGCGCTGCTGAAAGGCTATGTGGAGAGCTTCGATCCGAGCTTCGTCGCGCTGCGCGGCACGCCGGAACAGACGACTGCCACCGC
>JBDSZM010000249.1:0-2528 GCA_039925165.1 Burkholderiaceae bacterium | reverse complement strand
GACCGCCGCCTGCAACGCCGCTGGCGCGACGCGGCGCTCGGCCTCGACGGTGGCGCGCTGGGTCGCCAGGTTGACCGACGCGCTGACCACGCCCGGCACCTTCAGCAAGGCCTTCTCGACCCGCGCGACGCACGACGCGCAGGTCATGCCCTCGATGTCGAGCGCCTGGCTGCCGAGGGCAGCGGGACGTGGCAGGACAGCACTCGGGTTCATGGCGGACTCCTCGAAGGCGATGGCCCATTCAAGGGCGACGGGAGGAGGATGGAGTCTCCCACGATGGGAGAGTCAAGTCCGGCATGCCCGTGCCGCGACAGCAAAGAAAAAGGCCCGCATCGCGGGCCTTGTGGAAGCGTGTGCGCCGGCGGCGTTCAGACGCGCTTGCGGTACTCGTGGGTGCGGGTATCGATCTCGACCTTGTCGCCGGTGGTGACGAACAGCGGCACCGAGATCGTCATGCCGGTCGCGAGCTTGGCGGACTTGAGGACCTTGCCCGACGTATCGCCCTTGACGGCCGGCTCGGTCTCGGTGATCTCGCGCACGAGGCTGGTCGGCAGCTCGACCGAGATGGCCTTGCCGTCGTAGAAGACGACCTCGACCGGCATCGCATCCTCGAGGTACTGGATCGCGTCGCCCATGTTCTCGGACTCGACCTCAAACTGGTTGTACTCGGCGTCCATGAAGGCGTACATCGGGTCGGCGAAGTAGGAATAGGTGCACTCCTTCTTGTCGAGGATGACCTGGTCCATCTTGTCATCGGCCTTAAAGACGACCTCGGTGCCCGAGTTGCTGAGCAGGCTCTTGAGCTTCATGCGCACCGTGGCCGAATTGCGGCCACCGCGGCTGTACTCGGTCCTGAGCACGACCATCGGGTCCTTGCCGTGCATGATGACGTTGCCGGCGCGAATTTCCTGTGCGATTTTCATGGCTCGATTTGGGTAGGCTGGTGTCGGGGGCGCGACGCGACGGCGTGGGCGTCGCGCGGGCGCTTCGGGTCGAAGCGCGATGGTGGTGCGGTGGTGGTGCGGTGGTGGTGCGGTTGACGCGCGGTCGCGCGCCGGAAAGCCGATGATTTTAGCGTCTCGCGGCCACGAAACCGATCAGTTTTGTCGCCAGGTCGGGCTCGGCCCACAGCCGGTCGCGCCAGTGCTGCGACTGCAACTGCCACGCGGTCAGGTCGGGCAGCGCGGCGGGCGAGGGAGCGAGCCCGTTCCAGGCCGCCGACCAGGCGCGCACCGCGGTCGCAAGTGCGCCGGGCGCCTGCTCGAGGCTGCGGTCGAGGAAGGCATGCACCTTGGCGGCGTGAACCCGGTCGCCTTGCGGGTAGGCCTGCCACAGGAACGGGCGGCCGGCCCACTGCGCGCGGACCCACGAATCTTCGCCGCGCACGCAGTTAAGGTCGCTCGCCCACAACAGGTGGTCGTAGTCGGGTTGGGCCAGCCAGGGCAGGGCGACGCCGCGGACCCGGCCGCGCGACAGCCCGGTCCCGAGCAGATCGCGCGCCTGCCGCGTGGCCGCGCCCGGCGTCACGAGCAGCAAGGTCGGCACGTCGGACAGCGCTTCGATCAGCGCCGGCAAGGCCGGCTGCGGGTCGTAGCAGAACAGGCTCACCAGCCGTTCGCCGTCGCGCGGCAGCAGGCCGACGGAGGCCCGCCAGGTCGCGCGATCGAACGATTGCCGGCGCGCCGCCAGATCGGATTCGCGCAACAACCCGCCGGTGGCCGCGGTGTAGCCCGGGTAGTAGAACCATTGCGTCGCGCCGGCCGCCGCTCCGGTCGACTGCAGCGACGGCAGCCCGTGGCTGCGTTCGACATATGTTTCAGCACTCAGGTATTCGAGGTTGATCCAGACCGTCCGGGGCGACGCGCCCGCGAGGGCTGCCAGCATGGCATCGGGCAGCGTACAGCCGAAGGCCGCGACCACGACGTCACCGACGGGCGTGTCGATCCCGGGCGGCGCGGATCCGATGGACGGCCACGCCCGAACCACCACGCCTGGGGCGCCGCCCGGCGCCAGCCACGCGAGCGCGCTCGCATCGTCGACCCACAGCCGCACGCGCTCCCCGCGCGACGCGAGGTCGGTGGCCAGGCGCCAGCACACGCCGAGGTCGCCGAAGTTGTCGACCACGCGGCAGTACAGGTCCCATTGCATGGCGGAATTATCGGCAGGCCACAATCGTGGACGATGAACGAAGCTCTGGTCCCGGACGTGGCATCCCCGAGCCCCGACGCGGCGCGCGAGCGGCTACTGTCCGACGTTGCAGCGCTGCCCGGGCTGCCGGGCGTGTACCGTTATTTCGACGCCCAGGGGACGGTGCTCTACGTCGGCAAGGCGCGCGACCTGAAGCGCCGCGTCTCGAGTTATTTCCAGAAGAACCACGGTCCGACCCGGATCGGTCACATGGTCGGGCGCATCGCCCGCCTCGAGACGACGGTGACGCGCTCGGAAGCCGAGGCGCTGCTGCTCGAGAACAACCTCATCAAATCGCTCGACCCGCGCTACAACATCCTGTTTCGCGACGACAAGAGCTA
>JBDSZM010000248.1:0-10039 GCA_039925165.1 Burkholderiaceae bacterium | reverse complement strand
CCGACCAGGGCCAGCGCCAGGATCGGCCGCCCGCCCATCGCATAGACGTCGGAGATCGCATTGGTGGCGGCGATGCGCCCGAACTCGAACGGGTCGTCGACGATCGGCATGAAGAAGTCGGTGGTCGCGATCAGTGCCTGTTCGTCGTTGAGCCGGTAGACGGCGGCGTCGTCGGCGGTCTCGATGCCCACCAGCAACTCCGGCGGCATCGGCATCCGCGCGGTGCCCTTGAGGATCTCGCTCAGCACGCCCGGGGCGATCTTGCAGCCGCAGCCGCCGCCGTGCGACAACGAGGTGAGGCGCGGCTCGATCGGGTTCAGCGCGGCCGCGGTGTCGGGTGCGTTCATCGGGAGTTCTCCAGCAGGTCGGCCGTCAGGGCCAGCAAGGTGCGGCGCTCGTGGGCCGGGTCGAACAGCGGTGCGCGCTCGGCGCACTGGCGTTCCAGGCCGGCCAGCATAGCCGGGTCGTCGCAGGCGCGTTCGAGGCCCTCGGCCAGACCCTCGGCGTCGCCCCACGCGAAATAGCCGGCGTAGTCGGGCCCGAGCAGGCCGATGTTGCCGTCGATCGCCGACGCCAGCACCGGCGTGCTGCTGCGCACCGCCTCGATCACGACGTGCGCGCCGCCCTCCATCGCGCTCGCGTGGACCAGCACGTGGGCGGTCTGGATACGCCGGCGCGTCGCGGCGTGCGGCAGCGCGCCCAGCCAGCGGTAGCCGGGGCAATCGCGCGCGGTGGCGAGCGCCGCATCACCGAGCGCCGGATCGAGGGCGGCGCCGATATGGTCGAGCCCGATGTCGCTGCGGTGGGCGAGCAGCCGCGCCGCTGCGAAGTAGGTCTCGGGAGATTTCTCGTCGCGCAGGTGGCCGACCATCAGCGCGCCCAGCCGCGCCGGCGACTTGGCCAGCCGGGCCCGGCTCGGTGCCGATTGGAAGCTGACCACGCACTTGCCCCGCAGGGCGGCCGGCAGGCTGAGCGGCGCACGTTCCTGCAGCACCACCAGCCGATCGGCCAGCTCGAGCGAGTGCTGCGCCTGCGGATCGTTCGCGATGTCGCGGTACAGATCGGTGCCGGTCAGCACGACGCCGAGCGGCCGCGCGCCGCGGCGCGCCCGCCAAGCCGCGATCGATGCGGCCGAGCGCCGGGCATGCAGCGCCAGCATCAGCGACTCGTCGCCGTCGTCCCAGGTCTCGGCAATCCGGACCCGGTATTCGGTGCCCAGCATCTGGGCCCAACGGCGCGCCGTCTCCCAGTTGCCGTTGTTCGCTGCGCGCAGCGCCGGCGTGACGATGACGACGGCGGGCTTCATGACCGCTGGTTTCGTGCCGTCGGCTCGACGGGCACCCGGGGACCGGGTCGGGGATCGACGATCGTCATCGGCAAGCTCGGGTGCGGGAGCGGGAGCGGCGCATGCCGCATTCTTGCAGCCGGCGCCATGGATGCGAGCCCCGGAAGCCGCATCGCTCTTGAGCGAGTCAGCGCTTGCTTACCCGACGCAGCGCCACGGCCCGCGCGGCGACGCCGATCAGTGACGCCGGCCGCCGCGCCAGCCGCCGTGGTGATGGCGCCCGCTGCCGAAACCGATCACCGCGCCGAGCGTCAGACCGGCGCCGAAGGGCAGGTACGACGGCGCGTAGTGAGGCGAGTAATAGGGCGAGTAGTAAGGTGAGTAGTAGGGCGAGGTGTACGGCGCGGGGTAGTAGGTCGGCGCCGAGTAGGCGTAGGGCGCCGGGTCGCTCTCGTAGACGGGCTCGACGAAGTCGCCCCTCGACGCGATGCCGGCCGGTGGCGGCTGCAGCAACGGCAGCGGCTGGCCGACCCGACCGCGCGGCGGCGCTGCTGCATGACCGCGGGCGGGATCGACGGCGCCGGTCGCCTGCACCTGGACCTGGACGGTCTCGCCCGGGTCGTTGCGCAAGCGGGTCGTGTACTGGCGGCCGTTGTATTCGTAGACGACGTCGTAGCCGACGGTGCGCTCTTCGTAGGCGCCCTGGGTGCTGCAACGCCGCTCGAGGCGGGTCACCGCGTCGGCGCCACCGGCCTCGACCTGATTGCCGAGCGCGGCCCCGCCGACCAGCCCGAGGGCCGTCGCGGCCGCCCGGCCGCTGCCGCCGCCGATCGAGTTGCCGACCGCCGCGCCCGCCACCGCGCCGAGCAGTGCCCCAGCGCCGGAAGGCTGACGTTGCATCACCACCGGCTGGTCGACGCAGCTGCGCTGCGGCACCAGCACCTGGCGGATGACCGGGGTCGACGAGATCACCTCGGCGCGGTCGACATCGGCCGGTGCAACCGCCGGTGCGCTGCCGCGCGCGGCCGGGATCGGTCGGTCGAGCACGGCGCGTTCGCTCGCGGCGACCGGCGCCGAGGCAGCGACCGTGGCCATCGCGACGAGCGCGGCGGAGGCGAGGGAGGACTTGTGCATGGCGAATTCCTTCGGCGAAAGGTCGGGCGACCGGGCGGCGGCGGCACCCGCGGGTTCAACGCGCGCGCGACCCGCGAGGATGACCCATGCTAGCGCCGCAGCCCTGCCCGCACGGGGCGTAGGGCCGGGCGGGGCCCGGCCGGCTGCCTAGAATCGGCGTCCCCCTTTCGGGCTCGCATGAACCTCGGCATCGATCTCCTTCCCTGCGCCTGCGACGTGCTCGTCGTCGGTGCCGGCCCCGCAGGGGCTGCGGCCGCCCTGCTGCTGGCGCGCGGCGGGCTCGACGTGGTCCTGGTCGACCAATACGAGTTTCCGCGCGACAAGGTTTGCGGCGACGGTCTGATTCCCGACGCCCACAACGCGCTGCGCGAACTCGGCGTGATCGACGCGGTCTTGCAGGCCGCCCGCGTCGCCGACCACGTGGCCTGCATCGGCCCGCGCGGGGGCCGCGTCGACGTGCCGGGCCTGCTGGCGGTATTGCCGCGCGTGGAGCTCGACGACATCGTCTGCCGCGCCGCGGTGGCGGCGGGGGCGCGGATGCACGCGCCGGTGCGCTTCGTCGGTCCGATCGAGATCGACGGCCGGGTCGCCGGCGCGCGGCTGCGTCATGCCGACACCGAGGTCGAACTGCGCGCGCGCTGGGTCGTGCTGGCCAGCGGCGCGGTGCCGCAGGCGTTGATGGCCGCCGGCATGTCCGAGCGCCACACGCCGAGCGGGGTGGCGCTGCGCGGCTACGTCCGCAACCCGGCGATGGTCGGACACATCGAGCAGCTCGAGATCGTCTGGCACCGCGCCCTGGCGCCCGGCTACGGCTGGATCTTCCCGTGCCGCGACGGCGTCTTCAACATCGGCGTGGGCGTGGCCGACAGCCATGCCGAGCGGGTCGACGGGCGCCTCACCAAGCGCGGTGTCAACCTGCGCCAGGTGCTCGACGACTTCACCCGCGTCTACGCGCCGGCGCGCGCGCTGATGCAGGGCGGCACCCTGCTCGGGCCCATGAAGGGCGCGCCGCTGCGCTGCACGCTGGAAGGTGCGCGCTACAGCCGCCCGGGCCTGGTCGTGACCGGCGAGGCCGCCGGCAGCACCTACTCGTTCACCGGCGAGGGCATCGGCAAGGCGCTCGAGACCGGCATGCTGGCCGCGCGTTGCATCCTGGCGCAGGGACCGGCCGGCCCGGAGGCGCCGGTGCGCGCCGCCTACGAGGCCGGGCTGCGGGCGCTCAAGCCGCGCTTCGAGCTCTATCGCCGCGCCAACCTCGTGAACCGCCACCCCTGGCTGGCCGACCTGCTGATCTGGCGCGCGCGCAAGAGCGAACGCCTGCGTCGGCGCATGACGGGTGTGCTCGAGGAGACCAGCAATCCCGGCCATCTGGTCACGGTCAAGGGCATGCTGCGGCTGTTCACGGAATGAGACCGATCGCATCGCATCCGATACGGCTCGCGGGGCCGAGCGCCAGGCCGCCCCCGACCACGACGGGGCTCGCGGTCGTGGCCCCGGCGGGGCTCGCGCGCCCGCGGGGAATCGGCGCATAGCGCTCGGGGGGCCCACATGTGCCAGCTGCTCGGCCTGAACGCCAACACGCCGACCGACGTGGTGTTCAGCTTCACCGGTTTCTCGAACCGCGCCGTCGAGCACAAGGACGGCTTCGGCATCGCCTTCTTCGAGGGCGCCGGGGCGCGCCTCTTCGTCGATGCGCAGGATGCGCGCGGCTCGCCGGTCGCCGAGATGGTGCGCCGCTATCCGATCAAGAGCTGCAACGTGGTGGCGCACATCCGCAAGGCCACGCTCGGCGCGGTCGCGCTCGAGAACACCCATCCCTTCGTGCGCGAACTGTGGGGCCGCTACTGGGTGTTCGCCCACAACGGCACGCTCGCCGGCTACGCGCCACGGCTGCACGCGAGCTTCCGTCCGGTCGGTCAGACCGACAGCGAGCGCGCCTTCTGCTGGCTGATGCAGGAGCTCGCCAAGGCGCATGCCGACCTGCCGCCGGTGGCCGAGCTGACCGCGACACTGCGCGAACTGGCGCAGGCGCCGGCCGCCCACGGCAGCTTCAACTTCCTGCTCAGCAACGGGCAGGCGCTGTGGGCCCACGCTTCGACCCGGCTGCACTATCTGGTGCGCCAGGCGCCATTTCGCACCGCGCGGCTGGAGGACGAGGACGTGAGCGTCAACTTTGCCGATGCAACCACGCCGTCCGACCGCGTCGCCGTGATCGTCACCGAGCCGCTGACGCGCGACGAAGCCTGGACACCGTTCGCCGCCGGGCAGCTGAAGGTATTCGTCGACGGCGCCGCGCTTGCGGTCTGACACAAAGTCGGTTTTCGTTACTGCGATCGATGTCACGCGCGACAGTGGCATCGGGTCGCGGGGACATGTTTTCGGGCCGCGGCATGCGACAACCGCGCACCCACACTTTGCAGTGCCTTCCATGAGCCCCCAGCCCACCTCGTTCTCGACCCTCACGCTGCGCGCCGGCGCCGCCCTCGCCGGTGTGATCGCCCTCGGCATCGCGGCCTGCGGCGGCGGCAGCAGCGCAGGCACCGACGCCGGCGCGACCGGCACCCTGCGCCTGTCGCTCACCGATGCGCCGGCCTGCGGCTACGACAACGTCTGGGTCACGGTCGAGAAGGTGCGCGTGCATGCCAGCGCGACCGCGGCCGACAGCGACGGCGGCTGGTCCGAGGTTGTGCTCGCGACGCCGCAGCGCATCGACCTGCTCACGCTCACCAACGGCACCCTGCAGCCGCTCGGCCAGACCGCCTTGCCGGCCGGCAAGTACACCCAGATGCGCCTCGTGCTCGGCAGCGCGCCGCCGGCCGGTTGGCCCGCCGGCACGCTCGCCAACGCGATCAAGCCGACCGGCAGCAGCGCCGAGGTCGCCCTGACCACACCGAGCGCGCTCCAAAGCGGCCTGAAGATGAACATCGACATCGACGTCGCCGCCGACAAGGTGGCCGACTTCGCGATCGATTTCGACGCCTGCAAATCCTTCGTCAAGGCCGGCAACTCGGGCCAGTACCTGCTCAAGCCGGTGTTGTCGGTCATCCCGATCCTGTCCGACGCTGGCCAGCGCATCGTCGGCTACGTCGACACGCCGATGGCCGGCGCGTCGGTGTCGGCGCAGCAGAACGGTGTGCCGATGCGCTCGACCACGGCCGACGCAACCGGCAAGTTCGTGCTTTATCCGGTGCTGCCGGGCAACTACGACCTGGTCGTCAACGCCAGCGGACGGGTGATCGCGGTCATGACCGGGGTGCCGGTCGTGACCACCGGCTACACCGACGTCAACACGACCGCGAACCGGATCGCCCCGCCGATATCGATGATGCGCGAGGTGGCCGGCAGCCTGACGTCGACGCCCGTGATCGACGCGGTGGTCAAGGCGACCAAGGTGCTGACCGGCGGGCCGAGCGTCGAGGTCGCGGCGCGTACCGTGATGACGCCGGGCGCGTACAGCTTCGCGCTGCCGGTGGGCGCGGCGGTGAAGGCGGCGTACGTCGCGGCGCCGGCGCTGCCGGCAGCGTTCGTGGCCGACGCGGCCGTGCCGACCGGCCTGTACACGCTGGGTGCGAGTTCGGGCACGCTGGTGCGTCCGCCGGTCGTCGTCGACACGACGACCGCGGTCCCGCCGACGACGGTGTTCGCGTTCCCCTGACGCGACGCCTTTGCGCGATCGGATCGGCCGAGGGCCGGAGTGCTGAGACACTTCGGCCCTCGGCCTTTTGTGCATCGTGCCCATGACCCAGCCCGCCACCCCGACGCCCCGCTTCGACACCTTCTACCGCTACGACGCACTGACCCGGCTGCTGTTCGACTATGCCGATGCGCACCCGACCCTGGTCCGCGTCGCATCGATCGGCCAGAGCTTCGAGGGCCGCGAGATCTGGGTCGCGACGCTGACCAACAGCGCCACCGGCGTCGATACCGACAAGCCGGCGTTCTGGTGCGACGGCAACATCCACGCGGCCGAACTGACCGCCAGCACCGCGGTGCTGTACTACCTGCACCAGCTCGTCAGCGCCTACGGCAGCGACGACGACAACGGCCGGCGCATCACCCACCTGCTCGACACCCGCGTGGTCTACCTGTGCCCGCGGCTGAATCCGGACGGCGCCGAACTGGCGCTGGCCGACAAGCCGCGCCACATCCGATCGGGCACCCGGCGCTACCCGTTCGACGAGGAACCGGTCGAGGGCCTGACGGTGCAGGACGTGGACGGCGACGGCCGGGCCCTGTCGATGCGCATCCGCGATCCGCACGGCGGCTACAAGCGCAGCGAAACCGACCCGCGCCTGATGGTGCCGCGCCAGCCGGGCGAGTTCGGCGGCGAGTATTTCCGCGTCATGCCCGAGGGGCTGCTGACGAACTACGACGGCCTCACGATCAAGGTCAACAAGGATGTCGAAGGCCTCGACCTGAACCGCAACTTCCCGGCCTTCTGGCGTCACGAAGGCGAACAGGTCGGCGCCGGCGCCTACCCGACCAGCGAGCCCGAAGTGAAGGCAATGGTCGACTTCATCGTCGCGCATCCCAACATCGGCGCGGGCATCAGCTACCACACCCACAGCGGCGTCATCCTGCGGCCGATGGGCACGCAGAGCGACGACGACATGATCCCGGAGGATCTGTGGTCGTACCAGCGCTTCTCCAAGCTCGGCGAAAAGCTCACCGGCTACCCGGCGATCAGCATCTGGCACGACTTCAAGTACCACCCGAAGGAGACCATCGGCGGCACCCAGGACTGGCTCTACGAGCATCTGGGCGCCCTCTTCTGGGTGGTCGAGATCTGGGGCCCGAACAAGGAGGCCGGGATCACCGACTACAAGTGGATCGACTGGTATCGCGAGCACCCCGAAGAGGACGACCTGAAGCTGCTGAAGTGGAGCGACGAGCAGTGCGGCGGCCTGGCCCACGTGGCGTGGCGCGCGTTCCAGCACCCGCAGCTCGGCCCGGTCGAGATCGGCGGCTGGGACCGCATGAACTACTGGCGCAATCCGCCGCCGCATTTGCGCGAACGCGAGGCGGCGCGATTTCCGGCCTGGATGACGCAGATCGCGCTGTCGCTGCCCAAGCTCGAACTGCTGCGCACCGAGGTGCAGTCGCTCGGCGCCGACACCTGGCGCGTGCGCCTGGCGGTCGCCAACAGCGGCTGGCTGCCAGCCTATGTGAGCAAGCGGGCGCTGACGCGCAAGATCGTGCGCGGCGTGGTGTTCGAGATCCACCTGCCGGCGGGCGACGCATCGGTCGCGCTGGTGCAGGGCAAGCCGCGCATCGAGGGCCCGCAACTCGAAGGTCACGCCCCGGTCGCGTCGCTGCAGGCCTTCCTGCCGAACCGCGAGATCACCGGCGACCGCGCCGTCGCCGAGTGGGTGCTGCGCGCACCGCTGGGCACCCGGCTCGCGCTGACGGCGCGCGCCGACCGCGCCGGCGCGGTGCGGACCGACGTGGTGCTCGAATGAATCGACCCGACCGGCCGGGCGCTGGCGGCGTTTCAGGGACCGCCGGCGGTCGGCCGCCGGATTGACACGCTGTCCGCGCGCGAGCGTGTCGCCGCCGTTGAGCATCGCACCGTGCCGCCTCCCGTCGTCCTTCAGGCACTCAGGGAAGCCGAGCGGACCATCGACAGGCCCCGGCGCAGCGTCGGTTATGTTCGCGGCCATGCCGATCTCGCCCTCGCCGGGCCAGCGCCCCTCGTTGCTCGGCCTTGTCGCCGTGCTGGGCGGGCTGCTGGCTGGCTGCGCCGGGCTGCCGGCGGGCCCGGCGGCGCCGGGTCGGCCGGCCATCGCCGGCGACGCCAGCGGGCGCGACGGCCCGCCGGCCTCGCCGCCGCCCGATCTGGCGCAGGTGCCCGACGCCGAACCGCGGATCGAGCCGATCCGCCTCGGCGGGCCGAACAAGCCTTATGAGGTGCTGGGCCGCAGCTACGTGCCGATGACGCAGGACCGGCCGGTCACCGAGACCGGCCTGGCGTCGTGGTACGGCCGCAAGTTCCACGGCCGGCGCACCGCCAGCGGCGAGGTCTACGACATGTACGCCATGACCGCCGCGCACCCGACGCTGCCGCTGCCGAGCTACGTGCGGGTGCGCAACCCGGCCAACGGTCGTGAGGTGGTGGTGCGGGTCAACGACCGCGGGCCGTTCCATCCCGGCCGCGTGATCGATCTCAGCTACACCGCCGCGCTCAGGCTCGACCTGCTGCGCGGCGTGGCGACGGTCGAGCTGGAGCGCCTCACCTTCGAGGCGATCCGCAGCGGCGCCTGGCGGCGCGACGCGCCACCGGCGCTGGCGCAGGCCGCGCCCACCGAACCCGCCAAGGCGGCGGCCATCGAGTCCGCACCGATCGCCGCGCTCACGCCCGACCCCGTGCCGTCGCGCCTAGCGGTACCGATGCTCGATGCCGTGGCGGCGCGGCCCGACGAACTCCCGAGCACGGCCCTTTCGGGCGGCGTTTTCGTGCAGCTCGGCGCCTTTGCCGAGCGCGAGACTGCCAAGCGTCTGCAGCGGCGCGTCGGCGCCGACCTCGACTGGCTCGCTCCATCGCTTGCCGTGCGGGGCGACGCACCGCCCTTTCGACTGCAGGCCGGGCCGTATCCGAGCCGGGACGAGGCGCGTCAGGTGCAGCAGCGCATCCGCGCCGCATCGACGTTGCTCGCGCCGCTGATCGTCGAGCGGCGCTGACGCTTGCCCGCCACGCTCGCGGTGCCGCGCGCACTGGCAGCCGCCGCGCAGGATTAGCATGGTCCGCGCTGCATGCAGCGAGCGTCCATGAGCCAACTGCCCGAACCCGGCACCGCCGATATCTTCATCAGCTATTCGCACCAGAACCGCGATTTCGCGGCCCGGCTGGCGGATGCGATGACGGCGCACGGGCTGCGCGTGTGGTGGGACCGCGACCTGATCGCAGGGACCGAATTTGCCGATGTCATCGAAGCCCAGCTCGACGGGGCGCGCGTGGTCGTCACGCTGTGGTCGGCCGAGTCGGTGCGTTCGGCCTTCGTTCGCGACGAGTCGGCGCGGGCATTGCGCGCGGTCAAGCTGCTGCCGGTGCGGATCGAGGATGTCGAACTGCCGCTCGGCTTCGGCCAGACCCACACGCTCGACCTGATCGGCTGGGCCGGCGAGCCGGATGCGCCCAACCTGCAGCATCTGCTGCGCGAACTGCTGCGCCGCAAGGGCGAGCCGCTCGCACCGCAAGAGACGCTGGACGATCGCAAGGTGGTGAACTGGCGCCGGCGCGGCATCGTCGCGGCCGGCGTCGCGCTGCCGCTCGTCCTCGGCTACGCCGGCAAACGGGTGTGGGACGAGCGCAGCCGCAATGCCAACGCGCTCGAGGCCGAGCGCCGCTTCACGGCCGGCCTGGCGCAGCAGCATGCGCGCGAGCCCGATCTGGTGAGCGCGCAAAACGCCTACCTGAGCGCGCTCGAACTCCGCCCGTCGCACGCCCGGGCGCGCTACTACCTCGGCCACGTCTATGCGCAGCGGCGCCTGCCGGCGGATGCGCTGGCCTCGTTCCAGCTGGCCCTCGTATCGACCGATGCGCCGCTCGACAACAGCCAGCGCCGCGATGCCGACGAGCAGATGAAGGCGCTCGCCGCGGTTCCGGGTGAGGCCGCACCGCTG
>JBDSZM010000247.1:0-6728 GCA_039925165.1 Burkholderiaceae bacterium | reverse complement strand
GGACGCCTGTAGCGTCAGCACGTCCTTCAATTCGGCACCGGCGAAGAAGGTCGGCTTGGCCGAGGCGAGCAGCACGCCGCGCACGCGATCTTTATCGGCGACGACGGCCGCGACCGCTGCGGTCCAGTCGGCCTGCCACTGTGCCGTCATCGTGTTGACGGCCGCGCCGGGCGCGTCGAGCGTCAGCGTCGCGATGCCGTCGGCATCGAGCGCGTAGCGGATCGTCTGCAGCGCCATCAGACGCGCTCGACGATGGTCGCGATGCCCATGCCGCCGCCGACGCACAGCGTGACCAGCCCGCGCTTCAACTGCCGACGTTCGAGCTCGTCGAGCAGCGTGCCGACGAGCATCGCGCCGGTCGCGCCGAGCGGGTGGCCCATCGCGATGGAACCGCCGTTGACGTTGACCTGCTCGTGGGCGACGCCGAGCTCGCGCATGAAGCGCATCGGGACCGCCGCGAACGCTTCGTTGACCTCGAACAGGTCGATGTCGGCGATCGTCAGGCCGGCCTTGGCGAGCACCTTGCGCGTGGCCGGCATCGGCCCCGTCAGCATGATGGTCGGATCGGCTCCCGACAGCGCGGTGGCGACGATGCGCCCGCGCGGCACCAGGCCCATCTCGCGGCCCTTGGCCTCGCTGCCGATCAGCACCGCGGCCGCGCCGTCGACGATGCCCGACGAGTTGCCGGCGGTGTGCACATGGTCGATGCGTTCGACCTGCGGATAGCGGGCCAGTGCCACAGCGTCGAAACCCATCGCGCCGAGCTCGGCGAACGCGATCTTCAGTGACCCGAGTCCCTCGAGCGTCGTGCGCGGCTTGATGAACTCGTCGCGATCGAGGATGGCCAGGCCGATCTCGTCCTCGACGGCAATGACCGAGCGGTCGAAGTGCCCGGCCGCCTGGGCGGCGGCGGCGCGCTGCTGCGAGGTCAGCGCGTAGCGGTCGACGTCCTCGCGGGTCCAGCCGGCGAGTGTGGCGATCAGGTCGGCGCCGATGCCCTGCGGGACGAAGCCGAGCGCCGCGTTGGTTTGCGGGTCCTGTGCCCAGGCGCCGCCGTCGGAGCCGATCGCGACCCGCGACATGCTCTCGACGCCGCCGGCGACCACCATGTCCTCCCAGCCGCTCGCGACCTTCTGCGCCGCCAGGTTCACGGCTTCCAGGCCCGACGCGCAAAAGCGGTTGATCTGCATGCCGGCGACGCGGCAATCCCAGCCCGCCATCAGCGCCGCGGTCTTGGCGATCACCGCACCCTGCTCGCCGATCGGCGAGACGACGCCCATCACCACATCGTCGAGCTGCGCCGGATCGAAGCCGTGGCGCCGCTGCAGCTGGCCGAGCAGGCCGGCGAGCAGATCGACCGGCTTGACCTCATGCAGGCTGCCGTCGCGCTTGCCCTTGCCGCGCGGCGTGCGCACGGCGTCGAAGATCATGGCGTGGGTCATCGAAACTCCGTGGATCGGTGCGGATGCGTGGTCATTATGGGCGGCCGACCGGGCCGCGACAGGCGCGCCGCCACGCGTCGGGAACATGTCCTAAAACGGCGAGTCTTGCGGCCTTGGAAGACCATAATCGGCGCCATGGACATCGACTCCGACATCGGCTACGAAGCGGTCAAGGCGCGTGACGCGCGCTTCGACGGACGCCTCTACGTCGGCGTCACCTCGACCCGCATCTACTGCCGCCCGATTTGCCGCGTACGCACGCCTAGGCGCGAAAACTGCCGCTACTTCGAAACGGCGGCGCAGGCCGAGGCGGCGACGTTCCGGCCGTGCCTCAAGTGCCGGCCCGAGATCGCGCCCGGGCCGGGGCTCGCGTGGACCGCGATGGACGCGTCGCGCACGCTCGCGCAGCAGGCGGCGCAGGCGCTCGATGCGCAAGCGGCGAGCGGCGAGGCGCCCGGGCTCGCGTCGCTCGCGCAGCGCATGGGCGTGAGCGACCGCCACCTGCGCCGCATCTTCGCGGTCGAGCACGGCGTGACGCCGATCCAGTACGTCCACACGCGCCGGCTGCTGCTCGCCAAGCAGTTGCTGACCGATACCCGACTGCCGATGACGCAGGTCGCGCTCGCGAGCGGTTTTCGCAGCCTGCGCCGGTTCAATACCGCCTTCGTCGACAGCTACCGGATGAGCCCGTCGCGGCTGCGCGGCGATGTCGAGCCGACGCGCAGCCGCGCCGTCGCGGCGCGTGGCGATACCGACGCGGTCGAGGTGACGCTCTCGTATCGCGCGCCCTACGACGTCGCGACGCTGCTCGGCTTCTTCGCCAAGCGCGCGATTGCGGGCATCGAGACGGTCGAGGGCGACCGCATCCGGCGCACGCTGCGCGCGGGCACGATCGCGCCGGTCGACGGCTGGATCGAGGCCCGCTACGGCCTGCCGCATTCGCGCCTGCAGCTGCGCTTCGCGCCGGCACTGGCGGCGTCGAGCGCGCGCCTGCTGGCGGCGGTGCGGCGCTGGCTCGACCTCGATGCGGCGCCGCAGACGATCGATGCGGCCCTGGCCGATCTGCCCGGCGCGCCCGGGTTGCGTCTGCCGGGCAGCCTGGACGGGTTCGAGCTGGTGGTGCGCGCGGTGCTCGGCCAGCAGGTCACGGTCGCCGCCGCACGCACGCTGGCACGCCGCCTGGTCGAGCGTTTCGGCCACTCGATCGCGACGCCCTGGGCCGACGTCGACCGCATCTTTCCATCGCCCGCGACGCTGGCCGCAACGCCGCCCGAGCACATCGGCGAGCTCGGCATCATTCGCACCCGCGCGGCGTCGATCGTCGCACTCGCGCAGGCCTGGCCGACGATCGAACCGCATCTCGCGGCGCGCGCGGCACCACACCCGTTGATCGAACACCTGCAGGCGTTGCCAGGCATCGGCGCCTGGACCGCCCACTACATCGCGATGCGCGCGCTCGGCTGGCCCGACGCGTTTCCGCCCAACGACGTCGCGCTGCTGAAGGCGACCGGGCAGTTGTTCGACCTGCGCACCCAACGCCTGGCCGAAGCCCGGGCCCAAGCCTGGCGGCCGTGGCGCTCCTACGCCGTGCTGCGGCTGTGGAATTCACTGGAGACACCCGCATGAGCCAAGCCACCATCGCCATCCACCGTCACGCCACCGCGCAGGCGCGCATCGATACTCCCCTCGGAGCGCTGCTGCTGGTGCGCACCGCCGACGGCCTGGCCGGTGCGTGGTTCGACGGCCAGAAGCACCACCCCGATCCGATCGACGTGCCGGAGGCCGGCGACGACCCGGTGCTGCAGGCCGCGGCCGCGCAGCTGGCGGCCTATTTCGGCGGCGCGACGGATCGTTTCGACCTGCCGCTCGACCTGCAAGGCAGCGACTTCCAGCGTGCGGTCTGGGCCGAGTTGCTGCGCATCGGCAGCGGACGCACCTGCAGCTACGCCGACGTGGCGCGCGCCATCGGCGCCCCGAAGGCGGTGCGGGCCGTCGGCTCCGCGATCGGTCGCAACCCGGTGTCGGTCATCGTGCCCTGCCACCGGGTCGTCGGCAGCGCCGGCGCCCTCACCGGTTATGCCGGCGGGCTGGACCGAAAGCGCGCTTTGCTGGCCTTGGAAACGCGCGCTTGAAGGCCGCGGACGCCGGCGAGTTGCTGCTGCTGGCGGCGCTGTGGGGCGCGTCGTTCCTGTTCATGCGGGTCGGCGCTCCCGAGTTCGGGGCGATCGGGCTGGCCGCGGTGCGGGTCGGCCTGGCCACGCTGGTGCTGGCGCCGGTGCTGCTGTGGCGCGACCAATGGCCGCTGGTGCGGGCGCACTGGCGGCCGATCGCGCTGGTCGGCATCCTCAACTCGGCGTTGCCGTCCGTCCTCTACGGCCACGCCGCGCTGTCGATCAGCGCGGGCCTGGCGTCGATCTTCAATGCCTCGACACCGCTGTTCAGCGCCGTGATCGGCTGGTTCTGGCTGCGTGACCGTCTCACGCCGGCGCGCAGCGTCGGACTGGCGATCGGCTTTGCCGGCGTGGTCGGGCTGGCCTGGGGCTCGGCCAGCGTCAGTCCCGGCAGTTCGGGGTACGCGGTCGTCGCCTGCCTGGGGGCGACGCTGTGTTACGGCATCGCCGCCAACTACACCAAGCTCGCGCTGCAGGGCGTGCCCGCGCTGCCCGTGGCGACCGGCAGCCTCGGCGCGGCGACGCTGGCGCTGGCGTTGCCGGCTCTGTGGGCCTGGCCCGAGCGAGCGCCGTCGCCGGCGGCCTGGAGCGCGGTGGCGCTGCTTGCGGTGGTGTGCACGGCGATCGCCTACCTGCTTTTTTTCCGGTTGCTGGCGCGGATCGGGCCGTCGAACGCGATCGCGGTGACCTTCCTGATCCCGGCCTTCGCGCTGCTGTGGGGCGGCTGGCTGCTCGACGAGACGATCACGCCGGCGATGGTCGCCGGCTGCGCTGTCATCCTGTTGGGCACCGGCCTCGCGACCGGGCTGATCGCGCCACGAAGTGCGAAGGTGCAACCGCTCGGCTGACGCTCAGACCAAGCCGGCCTTCTCGAGCGCCTTGATGCTCGCCTTCCGGCGAGCTGACGAAACGCGGCGCGACATCGGCGTTCCACATCGGGTACGGAAAGGCTGCCGGGCATGCGAACCCGGATCGCCTCGGCTCGCCCGCCGGCCACACGATCGGCGGGTCTGTCGTGGCTGCATACGCGCAACGTCACTTCGGCGGGGTCAGGGCCCAGTCGATGTGCTCGCGGACCATCGCGTCGGCACCTTCGCGCGCGGTTTGCAGCGCGCTGCGCAGGGCCGGATCGTCGGCGGCTCGCAGCGCGTTGCCGATGCCGACCGCGAGATTGCGCCGCCAGCGCCGGTGGCCGATGCGGCGGATCGGGCTGCCTTCGGTCAGGCGCAGGAACTCGGCCTCGTCCCAGGCCCACAGCGCGGCCAGCGTGGGCGCGGTCAGCGCCGCCCGCGCATCGAAGTCGGGCAGGCCGCTGCGCTGCGCGTACTTGTTCCAGGGGCACACGAGCTGGCAGTCGTCGCAGCCGTAGATCCGGTTGCCGATGGCGGCGCGGAACTCGAGCGGGATCGGCCCCGCATGCTCGATCGTCAGGTAGGAGATGCAGCGCCGCGCGTCGAGCCGGTAGGGCGCGACGATGGCCTGGGTCGGGCACACGTCGAGGCAGGCGCGGCAGGCGCCGCAGTGATCGGAGGCAGGCGGCGTCGGCGGCAGTGCGAGGTCGGTATAGATCTCGCCGAGGAAGACCATCGAGCCGGCGTCGCGCGACAGGTTCAGCGTGTGCTTGCCACGCCAGCCGATGCCGCTGCGCGAGGCCAGCTCGACCTCGAGCACCGGCGCGCTGTCGGTGTAGACGCGGTGCCCGAACCCGCCGACCAGTTCGGCCACGCGCTCGGCCAGCGCCTGCAGCCGCGCGCGCAGCACCTTGTGGTAATCGCGGCCACGGGCGTAGAGCGAGACCTGCGCCCGCGCGGGCGTGCCGATGCCGGCCCATTCGATTGCCTGCCAGCCGTCGGGCGTGGCGCGCGGCAGGTAGTCCATGCGCGCGGTGATGACCGACAGCGTCCCCGCGACCAGCTCGGCCGGCCGGGCGCGCCGCAGTCCGTGGCGCGCCATGTAGTCCATCTCGCCGTGCGAACCGTTGTGCAGCCACGCCAGGAGACCCGGCTCGGCGCTGGACAAGTCGATGCCGGCGACCCCGATCTGGGAAAATCCGAGTGCCGCGGCGGATGCGCGCAGTTTCGACATCAAGGCGGCCAACTCCGGGCCGTCCACGCTGGAATGCAACTCTCGAACATCGGACATGCCTCGATTCTAGAAAGCCGCTGCGAGCAGTGGCCCGACGAGGCCGCGTGCGCCGCGAGCGCGCGAGCGCTGGCCGCGAGACCGGCCCTGCGCGAGGCCTACATCGAACTGCACGGCCCGCTGGGTGCCGGCAAGACGACCTTCGTGCGCCACCTGTTGCAGGCGCTCGGCGTGCCGGGCCGCATCAAGAGCCCGACCTATGCGGTGATGGAAGCCTACGAACTGCCCGCCGATGCGGCCCGGGGATCAGCGCCGCTCGAGATCAGGCACTTCGACTTCTATCGCTTCGACGACCCGCAGGAGTGGGAGGACGCCGGCTTTCGCGACGCCTTCACCGGCACCGGCCTGAAGCTGGCTGAGTGGCCGGACAAGGCGGCCGGGTTCCTGCCGGTGGCCGACCTCGTACTCGCGATCGAGCCCGGCGCCAGCGAGACGCGCCGGGTCGAGTGGCACGCCGCCACGCCGCGCGGGCTCGCCCTGTTGGGCGCCACGCCATGAAGCGCCGCACCGCGCTGCACGGCCTGGGGTCGATGGCGCTGACGCTTGCCAGCGCGGACATCGCGTTCGGCGCCGAGATCGTCGCGGTGCGGGTCTGGCCGGCCGACGAGTACACGCGGGTCACGGTCGAATCCGACGCGCGGCTCGGGGTGCGCCACTTCGTGGCGCAGAACCCGCCGCGGCTGGTGATCGACATCGAGGGCCTGGAGCTGAGCCCGGCGCTGCGCGAGCTGGTCGGCAAGGTGCGCGCCGACGACCCCTATATCGCGGGCCTGCGGATCGGCCAGTATCAACCGCGGGTGGTGCGCCTGGTCATCGACCTCAAGCAGCCGACCCGGCCGCAGCTGTTCACGCTCGAGCCGGTCGCGGCCTATCGCCACCGGCTGGTGTTCGACCTGTACCCGACCGAGGAGCGCGACCCCTTGCTGGCGCTGATCCGCGACAAGGAAGTGGCCGAGCAGCAGGCCGCGCGCGC
>JBDSZM010000246.1:0-9183 GCA_039925165.1 Burkholderiaceae bacterium | reverse complement strand
GTCGAGGCCCAGAGCCAGGCTCGCGACACGCTCGAGCACGTGGTGCTGGCCAGCCGCGACGCACGCCGGCGGATCGTGCTCTTCTCACCGACGAGAGCGACACCGGCCACGTCGGCGCTGCGATCGCCGCCGGGGTCACGACCTACGTGGTGGCCCGCCTCGCGACCGAACGTGCACTACCGCAAGGAGGTGCTCGACTTCCTCTACACCCACCACGGCCAGCCCCAGAAGGCGGCCGCCCGAGGCGATCGCGCGCCGCGGCCTGAATCAGCCGGGAGAGGCGCGTTGCGGGTCGGTCAGTGCGCTTCCTTGGCGTGGTTGATCGTGTACTTCGGGATCTCGATCGTCACGTCGCGGTTCGACAGGATCGCCTGGCACGACAGACGCGAGTTCGGTTCCAGTCCCCAGGCCCGATCGAGCAGATCTTCTTCAGCCTCGTCGATCTCGCCGAGCGAGGCATAGCCGTCCCGCACGATCACGTGGCAGGTGGTACAGGCACAGCTCATCTCGCAGGCGTGCTCGATTTCGATGTGGTGCTCGAGCAGCGCCTCGCACACCGAGGTGCCGGCCGGCGCCTCGATCTGCGTGCCCTGCGGGCAGTACTCGGCGTGGGGCAGGATCTTGATGATGGGCATGGGTGTCAGACGTCCTGGACGCGCTTGCCGGCCAGCGCCTGGCGGATGCCGCGGTTCATGCGCGCGGCGGCAAAGCCTTCGGTCGCGTCGGCCAGTGCCTCGACCGCGGCATCGATGGCGGGGTGGTCAATGCCCGCGCGCACCGTCTCCAGCGCGTCGAGCCGGGTCTCGATGGCGACACGTTCGTCCGGCGTCAGCAGGTCGGCATCGGCCGCCAGCGCGGAACGCGTCGCCAGCAGCATGCGTTCGGCCTCGACCCGCGACTCGCGCAGGCTGCGCTCGACCATGTCGACCTCGGCGTGCGCGAAGCTCTCGGACAGCATGCGCGCGATCTCGTCGTCGGCCAGGCCGTAGCTCGGCTTGACGCTGATCGACGCCTCGACGCCGGAGCTTTCCTCGCGCGCGCTGACCGCCAGCAGGCCGTCGGCATCGACCTGGAAATTGACCCGGATGCGCGCCGCCCCCGCCACCATCGGCGGGATGCCGCGCAACTCGAAGCGCGCCAGCGAGCGGCAGTCGGCCACCACCTCGCGTTCGCCCTGCACCACGTGAAGGGCCATCGCGGTCTGACCGTCCTTGAAAGTCGTGAAGTCCTGCGCCCGCGCGGTCGGGATGGTGCTGTTGCGCGGGATGATGCGTTCGACCAGGCCGCCCATGGTCTCTAGGCCGAGCGACAGCGCGATCACGTCGAGCAGCAGCATCGGGTCGGCGCCGGCATGGCCGGCCAGCGCGTTCGCCTGCAGCGCGGCCCCGAGGGCGACCACCTGGTCCGGGTCGAGGTTGGTCAGCGGGGTCCGGCCGACGAGCGCGCCGACTGCCGCCTGCACCGCCGGCATGCGGGTCGAGCCGCCGACCATCACCACGCCCTTGACGTCGGCCACGCCGACCCGCGCGTCGCGCAGCACCTTGCGCACCGCCACCAGCGTGCGGTCGACCAGTGGCCGCGTGAGGGTGTCGAACTGTTCGCGCGTCACGCGCACCGACAACTCGCCCGCCGCCAGCGGGGCGGCCAGCGTCGCGTGGTCGGCGCCGGAGAGCTTTTCCTTGGCGGCGCGCGCTGCCACCAGCACCGCGCGCTTGTCCTGCGGCGTCTCGGCCTGCGCGCCCGCGCCGGCCAGCGCCCAGGCTGCGAGCGCGGCGTCGAAATCGTCGCCGCCGAGGGCCGAGTCGCCGCCAGTGGCGACGACCTCGAACACGCCGGTGGTCAGGCGCAGCAGCGAGATGTCGAAGGTGCCGCCGCCGAGGTCGTAGACGGCATAAAGGCCTTCCGACGCGTTTTCGAGCCCGTAGGCGATCGCGGCCGCGGTGGGTTCGCTGATCAGGCGCAGCACGTTGAGTCCGGCCAGCGTGGCGGCGTCCTTGGTGGCTTGGCGCTGGGCGTCGTCGAAATACGCCGGCACCGTCACGACCGCACCGAACAGTTCGTCGTCGAAGCTGTCCTCGGCGCGCTGGCGCAGCGTGGCGAGGATCTGCGCAGACACCTCGACCGGCGACTTGTCGCCGGCGACGGTGCGCAGCTGCAGCATGCCCGGCGCGTCGACGAAGTCGTACGGCAGCGCGGCGCGGCCCTCGATGTCCGACAGCCCGCGCCCCATGAAGCGCTTGGCCGAGACGATGGTGTTGCGCGGATCGACCGCCGCCTCGGCCAGCGCCTCGTGCCCGATCCGCACTCCGCCATCACGCAGGTAGCGCACCGCCGACGGCAGGATGACGCGGCCGGTCGCATCGGGCAGGCACTCGGCGACGCCGTGGCGCACCGCAGCGACCAGCGAGTGCGTGGTGCCAAGGTCGATGCCGACCGCGATCCGGCGCTGGTGCGGGTCGGGTGCACCGCCGGGTTCGGAGATTTGCAGCAGGGCCATGGGCGGATGAGTCGGGTCGGGTCAGTGACCGAGCGCTTCGAGGCGCCGGTCGACGTCGCTGGCATAGCGGTCGATGAACATGAGGCCGCGGACGATCGCGGCCGCATTGGCCGGCTCGTTCGCCACATCGAGCGCCTGCTCCAGCTCTTTCAAGCCGGCGTCGCGGCGCCGTGCGACCTGATCGGCCAGCGCCTGCACCGCTGCCAGCGAGTCGGCGTCGTCGAGCGCTTCGCGCCACTGCATCTGCTCGACCAGGAAGGCGGCGGGCATCGCGGTATTGTCCTCGGCGCCGACATCGACGTCGGCCAGGCGACACAGGTACGCGGCGCGCTGCAACGGGTCCTTCAGGCGGCGATAGGCCTCGTTGACCCGGACCGCCCATTGCATCGCCACCCGCTGCGCCGCCGTGCCCTGCGATACGAAACGGTCGGGATGGACCTCGGCCTGCAACTCACGCCAGCGCGTGTCCAAGGTGCCGAGGTCCAGCGTCTGTCGGCGCGGCAGGCCGAAGAGTTCGTAGTCGTCGCTGTCGAGGCGCATGGTCGCAGGCAGATGGACGTGGTGCGGTGGCTAACAATCGAAGAGGAGCGGGGTGCACGGCCCGGAAAAACAAAGGCGCGGCAGACGCCGCGCCGGTCAGACCGTCATGCGCCTCAGACGCGGAACGATTCGCCGCAGCCGCAGCGGTCTTTCTCGCGCGGATTGCGAAACTTGAAACCTTCGTTCAGGCCTTCACGAACGAAATCGAGTTCGGTACCGTCGAGGTAGGGCAGGCTCTTGGGATCGATCAGCACCTTGACGCCATGGCCTTCGAAAACGATGTCCTCGGGCGCCAGTTCATCGGCGTACTCGAGCTTGTAGGCCAGGCCCGAGCAGCCGGTGGTCTTCACGCCCAGCCGCACGCCCACGCCCTTGCCACGCTTGCCGAGATAGCGCGTGACATGGCGGGCCGCCGCTTCGGTCAAGGTAACGGCCATGGGCTCAGTGGGCCTCGGATTCGGCAACGACCGCCTTCGCGGTCTTGGACTTGTAGTCGTCGACCGCGGCCTTGATCGCGTCCTCGGCCAGGATCGAGCAGTGGATCTTCACCGGCGGCAGCGCCAGTTCGTGGGCGATGTGGGTGTTCTTGATCGTCAGTGCCTCGTCGAGCGACTTGCCCTTGACCCACTCGGTGACCAGCGAACTCGATGCGATCGCCGAGCCGCAGCCGTAAGTCTTGAACTTCGCATCCTCGATCAGGCCGGTGACCGGGTTGACCTTGATCTGCAGCTTCATCACGTCGCCACACGCCGGCGCGCCGACCATGCCGGTGCCGACGGTTTCGTCACCCTTCTCGAACGACCCGACGTTGCGTGGGTTCTCGTAATGCTCGACGACTTTTTCGCTGTAGGCCATGATAGTGCTCCTGCTTGTTCCCGTACCTCAGTGGGCGGCCCACTGGATCGTGCTGATGTCGATGCCGTCCTTGAACATCTCCCACAGAGGCGAGAGTTCGCGCAGCCTGGCGACGCGGTCCTTCAGGGTTGCGACGACGTAATCGATTTCCTCGACCGTCGTGAACCGGCCGATCGTCATGCGCAGGCTCGAGTGCGCGAGTTCGTCGCTGCGGCCAAGGGCACGCAGCACGTAGCTCGGCTCCAGGCTGGCCGACGTGCAGGCCGACCCCGAGGACACCGCGATGCCCTTGATGCCCATGATGAGCGATTCGCCCTCGACGAAATTGAATGAAATGTTGACGTTGTGCGGCACGCGCTGCTCGGCGTGGCCGTTGAGAAAGGTCTGCTCGATGCCGGACAGGCCGTCGATCAGCCGCCGCTGCAGCATGCGGATGCGCTCGCTTTCGACCCCCATCTCCTCTCGCGCAAGGCGAAAGGCCTCGCCCATCCCCACGATCTGGTGGGTTGCCAGAGTGCCCGAGCGCATGCCGCGCTCGTGACCGCCACCGTGCATCTGGGCTTCGATCCGCACCCGCGGCTTGCGCCGCACGTAGAGCGCGCCGATGCCCTTGGGGCCGTACGTCTTGTGCGAGGCCAGGCTCATCAGGTCGACCGGCAGCGTGGCCAGGTCGATCGCGACCTTGCCGGTCGCCTGGGCGGCATCGACATGGAACACGATGCCGCGCTCGCGGCACAACCGGCCGATGGCGGCGATGTCCTGGATCACACCGATTTCGTTGTTCACGAACAGCACGGAGATCAGGATGGTGTCGGGGCGGATCGCCGCCTCGAGCTTGGCGAGATCGAGCAGGCCGTCTTCCTGGACGTCGAGGTAGGTCGCGTCGAAGCCCTGCCGTTCGAGCTCGCGCACCGTGTCCAGCACCGCCTTGTGCTCGGTCTTGAGCGTGATCACGTGCTTGCCGCGTGACTTGTAGAACTGCGCCGCGCCTTTGAGTGCGAGGTTGATCGACTCGGTCGCACCCGAGGTCCAGACGATCTCGCGCGGATCGGCGCCGACCAGGGCCGCGACCTGCTCACGCGCCTTCTCGACTGCGGCCTCGGCCTCCCAGCCCCAGGCATGACTGCGCGATGCCGGATTGCCGAAATGTTCGCGCAACCACGGAATCATCGCGTCGACCACCCGCTGATCGACCGGCGTGGTGGCACCGTAATCCATATAGATCGGGAAGTGCGGGGTCATGTCCATGGCGCGGGGTTCAGGAATGCAGAGGCAACGCGGCAGCGCCGCCCGTCACTTTGAAAAGGCGTTGCCGAGCGCAAAGACCGAGTTCGGCGCGGTGATCTTGATCGGCTTGACCACCGGCTGGGTCGAGATGGCGCGCTTGACGGGGTGCTCCTCGATCGAGATGCCCTTGGCGATCTGCTCCTCGACCAGTTTGCGCAGCGACACCGAGTCGAGAAACTCGATCATCTTGGAGTTCAAGCTCGCCCACAGGTCGTGCGTCATGCAGCGGCCGGCGTCGTCGCCCATGCAGTTTTCCTTGCCGGCACAGCCGGTGGCGTCGATCGGCTCGTCGACGGCGACGATGATGTCAGCCACGGTGATCTCTTCGGCCTTGCGGCCCAGCGAGTAGCCGCCGCCGGGGCCGCGGGTGCTTTCCACGAGTTCGTGACGACGCAGCTTGCCGAACAACTGTTCGAGGTAGGACAACGAGATCTGCTGGCGGCCGCTGATGGCTGCCAGCGCGACCGGGCCGGTATTCTCGCGAAGCGCGAGGTCGATCATGGCAGTCACGGCAAAGCGACCTTTGGTGGTCAAGCGCATCTCTTTCTCCTTGTGCCTTGCGGCTCAGAGTTGGGCGGCTTCGCGGGTAAACCCGATAAAAGCCGACTAACTTAGTCAATTATAGGTTGGCCGACTGATTCGTTCGAGATTGGCTCCAAAGGTTCCCTGATGACGGCATGGAGACCGAAATTCAGGCATTGGCAAGTTCGGCCGTGTCGCTGCGCACGCCCTGGAGCAGAGGCTGGCGGCGTCGCGAAAGTTCCGCCATCGCGCCGGTCGCGTCGACCACCAGCCGGCTCGCGCCCGCCGAGACCAGGCGCTCGGTGGCACGCGTGAGATCGCCTTCCGCGCCCCACAGCCCGACCAAGATCGGCGTGTCCGGAAAGCGCGCGCGCAGCTTCTTGCACAGATAGCGGGCCGACAAAACCGCGGCCGGCGGTGCCGCCGAAACGAAGAAGACGTCGGCCCGCGCCTGCGCCGCCAGCTCGATCATCTCGCTCTTCAACGCTGCCACGCCGACCACCTCGACATCGACGCCGCCGGAAGCCGCGACCCGCGCCAGCAGGTGGGCCGCCGTTTCGTCGGCCGCATCGGCGGCGGGCAGGCACAGCACCCGCAGGCGCACCGCCTTCGCCGCCGCGCCGGCCACCACTTCCTCGGCCGCCTCGGGCAAATCGTCGATCAGCTCGTCGACCTTAGCGACCAGCGCGTCGCGCCGGGCATCGTCGAACGCACCGCGGTCGTGGTCGTGCTCGATGAACCGCAGGGCCGGCAACAGGATCGCATCGCTGAGTTCAACCAGCGAAGTCTCGGCCAGCGACTCATCGAGCAGCATCTGCGCCTCATCCGGATCGTTGGCGAGCAGGCGCTGGTAGAAGCGCTCACTCACCTCGAGCACCGGCTGATCGCCCAGCGCCACGTTGAGAAAGGCGAGTTGCGGGATGTATTTGCCCATCACCACCAGACAAACCGTGAGCGGAGTCGCGAGAAAGAGCCCGGCGGTGCCCCAGAGCCAGGTCCAGAACACCGCCGCCACGATCAGCGCGAACGACGAGACGCCGACGCTCGAGCCGTAGAGTCGCGGCTCGAGCACGTTGTTGCTGATGAACTCGAGCACCAGGATGAGTCCGATCACCATCAGCGGATGGGTCCAGCCTGGGAAGAACGCCAGCGCCAGCGCGATCGGACCGGCGGCGGCCAGCGCCGGGCCCAGGTAGGGGATGAACCGCAGCACCGCCGTGAGGGCACCCCACAGCAGCGCCTGCGGCAGGCCGATGAAATAGAAGCCGATGCCGACGATCGCGCCCTGCATCGAGTTGATGAGCAGTTGCATCGACAGGTAGCGGCTCACCCGCTGCGCCGCATCGTCGAGCGCCGTCACGGTGATGTGCATCTCGCGCGCCCCCAGCAATCGCACCAACCGGTCGCGCAGATCTTCGCGCTGCAACAGCATGAAGACGACGAACACCAGCACGATCGCCGCGGTGGACGCCGGACCGACCAAAGGACCGAACAGCCCGCGCACCACCTGCGCCACGTTGGGCGGCGGCTCGACGATCTGCACCTTCGCAATCTCGGGCGAGGCCGGCTTGCCCGGCGAGCTTTTCGCCAACTCTTCGGTGAGCTCCTTGACCGTCTCGACGCCCTTGTCGAGTCCGCCGCCCGAGCCGGGCAGCGAGTGGATCTTGGTCAGCAAATTTTCGCGATACGAGGGCAGCTCCTCGACCAGACCGATGAACTGCTGGACCACCAGGTACAGCACCGCGCCCAGCAAGGTGAACGCGATGACCGAGGTGATCGACACCGCGACGGTGCGGTTGGCGCCCAGCCGTTCGAGCCGCCCGACCGTCGGCGCAAGCAGGAAGGCCAGCAACAGCGCGATCCCCACCGGCACCAGCACGTCCTCCGCAAAGTGCAGGACGGCGATGACGCCGACCATGGTGAGCAGCACCAGGCCGGTGTTCTGTCGGGCGGGCTTGTCGGGTGTCATGGATCTCCTGCGGTGGATGTCTTGACGTGACAAGGCGCCGGAGAGGTGTGGAACCTCCCGGCGCCTTGTCGGCAGTTTCGATCAGAGCTTGTCGATGCCGTCCTTGACGTTCTCTTTCACGTTGCCGTACTCGGCCTGGACCTTGCCGCCGATCTTCTCCGCACGCCCTTTTTCCTCGAGCTGCTTGTCGTCCAGCAGGTCACCGGTCTCTTCCTTGATCTTGCCCACCGCTTGGTCGATGCGGCCCTTGACTTGGTCGTTGTTCATATCCGCTCCTGGTTGGTTGCGCGCCGCTGCATCGCAGCACTGGACGCAATTTGCCCCAGCTGCCGTAACGGACGTGTCGGTCCCCGGCGCGACGCCGTGTAGGGCAACGACGGGTGCGCGACCGAGCTTCAGCCGTCCGCTCGCAAATCGGGCGCGAGCACGTTGCTGTCGTGCGAGGCACCGGCGCCGAAGGCCTGCTCGCGCAGCGTCGCGAGCTGATCGCGCAGACGCGCCGCCTTCTCGAACTCGAGGTTGCGCGCATGCTCGAGCATCTGCCGCTCGAGTTGCTTGATGCGCCGGCCCAGGTCCTTCTCGCTCAGTGCCTCGATCGCCAGCGCCTGATTGGCATTCTTCAGGTCGTCCTTCGCGCCGTTCGGGTTGTAGACCCCGTCGATCAGCTCGCGCACCCGCTTCACCACGCTGCGCGGGGTGATGCCCAGCCGCTCGTTGTGCTCGATCTGGCGGTTGCGACGGCGTTCGGTCTCGTCGATCGCGCGCTGCATCGAGTCGGTCATCTTGTCGGCGTAGAGGATCGCCTTGCCGTTGAGGTTGCGTGCGGCGCGGCCGATGGTCTGGATCAGGCTGCGCTCGGACCGCAGGAAGCCCTCTTTGTCGGCGTCGAGAATCGCCACCAGCGAGACCTCGGGGATGTCGAGCCCCTCGCGCAGCAGGTTGATGCCGACCAGCACATCGAAGGTGCCGAGGCGGAGGTCGCGCAGGATCTCGACCCGCTCGACGGTGTCGACATCGCTGTGCAGGTAGCGCACCTTGACGCCGTTGTCGCTCAGGTAGTCGGTCAGCTGCTCGGCCATGCGCTTGGTCAGCGTCGTGATGAAGACCCGCTCGTTGACCAGCACCCGCTCGCGGATCTCCTGCAGCACGTCGTCGACCTGGTGGGTCGCCGGGCGGACCTCGACCAGCGGGTCGACCAGGCCGGTCGGCCGCACCAGTTGCTCAACCACCTGCCCGGCGGTCCGCTGCTCGTAGGCCGCCGGCGTGGCCGACACATAGACCGCCTGTCGCATCTTGCGTTCGAACTCCTCGAACTTGAGCGGCCGGTTGTCGAGCGCACTCGGCAGTCGAAAGCCGTACTCGACGAGCGTCGTCTTGCGCGCCCGATCGCCGTTGAACATGCCGCCGAACTGGCCGATCAGGATGTGCGACTCGTCGAGGAACATCAGCGCGTCGTGCGGCAGGTAGTCGACCAACGTCGACGGCGGCTCGCCCGGCGCAGCGCCCGACAGGT
>JBDSZM010000245.1:0-7046 GCA_039925165.1 Burkholderiaceae bacterium | reverse complement strand
AGGCCACCCCGAGCACGTCGACCTGGCGCTTGACCGCGGCGTAGTCACCCGGCGTCAGCACGTCGAGCTGGTCCAGGCGATGCCGCTGTTCGTCGCTCAGCGCGGCCGCGTCGCCGCCCAGCGCCTCGGCGATGTACATGCCGATCCGCTGCGCCGGCAGTAGTGGGTTGAAAGCCAGCTTGAAGGTGAAGCGCCGCAATGCCGCCTCGTCGAGGTCCTGGAACAGGTTGGTGGTGCAGACGAAGACCCCGCCGAAGCGCTCCATGCCCTGCAGCATCTGGTTCACCTCGCTCACCTCGTAGTGACGCTCCGCGGCACGCCGGCTGCGCAGGAAGCTGTCGGCCTCGTCGAGCAGCAGCACCGCTTCCTCGGCTTCGGCCTCCTCGAACATGCGGGCCATGTTCTGCTCGGTCTCGCCGAGATACTTGCTCACCAGGTCGCTGGCCTGGCGGATCAGCAGCGGGCGCTGCAGGGCGTGCGCGATGTGCTCGGCCAGCGCCGTCTTGCCGGTACCCGGCGGTCCGTGGAAACACAGCGTGCCGGCGCCACGCCGGCGCAACGCCTCGACGATGCGCGGCACCTCGAAGCGCGACTCGATGTTGAGCATCCCGAGGTCGTAGGTCGTGACCACCGGCCGGGCCGCGGCGCCGGCGGCCGGGTTGCCGAGCGCCTTGTCGGCATTGCCCAGCTGGCGATCGATCAGCGCCTGCAACGCGCCGGCATCGGCGCCATCGTGAGCCAGCCGCGCGAACTTGACGGCGGTGCGGATCTGCGCCGGCGTGAGGCCCTTGCGCTCGGCGAGCTTGGCCGCGTAGCCCTCGGCCACCGGCACGCCGGCCAGTGCGCGCGTCACCAGCATCTCGCGCGCGCCGGGCGGCGGGCTCTTGAGTTCGAGGTGGTACTGGAAGCGGCGCCGGAACGCCGGGTCGATCTGCTCGATGCGGTTGGTGACCCAGATCACCGGCACCGGATTGGTCTCGAGGATCTGGTTGACCCAGGCCTTGCCGCTGACGCTGCCCGAGAACGCACCGTCGCCGGTGTCGAGCCGCGCGATCATCTGCGCGGCATCGGTGCTGATGGGCGGAAAGACATCCTCGACCTCGTCGAACAGCAGCGCAACGTTGCTGCCGCCCTTGAGGAACACCTGGCTGATCTGCAGCGAGCGATAGCGGTCGCGACCGCTGAGCGAATTGCCGTCCCGATCGGCGTACTCCACTTCATACAGCTCGAGCCCGGCGGCCTGGGCCGCGACCTTGGCGAGCTCGGTCTTGCCGGTCCCCGGCGGTCCGTACAGCAACACGTTGACCCCTGGCTCCTTGCGCGCGACCGCGTTGCGCAGCAAGGCGGTCAGCACCTGCTGGTCGGGGCCGACAAAATGAAAGTCGCCGGGCGTGAGCTCGGTGCGCGTCGCCGGCCGCGTGAACACCGCCATCAACTCCGACGGGCCTTCGTACTTGCGCATCAACACCGGCGGTATCTGCTCGCTGACCTTCATCAGGTCGGCCAGGTCGGTGATGTTGTGCTCGGAGATCAGGTTCTCGACCATGCCGACGCGTTCGAGCCGCGAACCTGCACGCAGCGCCTCGGCCACGTCGGACGCATTGACACCGGCCACGCTCGCGATCGCGGCATAGGCCTCCTGCGCATTCGAGACCTTGAACTCGACCAGCAAACCGCGCAGGTCGCGCTGGTAGCGCGCCAGCGTGCCGTACAGCAGCAGCGCACGCTCGGCAGGATTGAGTTGCAGCAGCCCGCCGAGCGCGTCGATGTTCTTCTCGACCAGGGTCGATTCCTTCTTCAGGCTCTTGCTGAGCCAGTCGGCGGTGGCGCCGATGACCGCCAGCAGATCCTTCGGTGCGTCCTTGATGTACTCGTCGATATAGAAGAACAGCGTGCCTTCTTCGTAAGGGCCACGCCAGCCGCCGTGACGCGCGAGGAAGGCATCGTCGCTGAGTGCCTCGTGACCCCGCCACTGGGTGTTGGCCTTGCAGCGCGCCGCCAGGAAGTCACGCACCCGCGCCAGCACCGGCGCGGGCCACACGAGGTGCTTGCCGGTCAGCGCGAGCAGGCTGTTCCAGTCGCGCCGCAGATTGAAGCGCCCGGCATTGCGCGTGGTGAGCGTCAGCACGAAGTGCGAGCACATGCGGTCGAGTACCGGTGCCTGATTGAGCCCCGGCGACAACACGAGGCGCGCGTCACGCGGGCCCTTCACCATCGATAGCCTCCCGGCAAGTCCACCCCTGCGTTTGATCTTGGCGCAGTGTGCACAACATGGCAAGCGCGTTGTGCGGCGGTGAAATGACCCTGGCCAGCGCCGGGTCCGCCGTGCCGCTCAGTGCGAGACGACCGGCTGATGCATGAGCGAGGTGTAGCCCGAGAGGTAGTCGTCGACCTCGTCTTCCGACGGATCGCCATCGATCAGCGCCTGCACGCCTTCCTTGAACGTCTGTGCGAGAGCGCCATGGATGAAGATCTCCTTGCGCGCGAACTTGTCGACGATTTCGTAGCCGCCGTGCGTCAGGGCATCGCCGCGCTCGGGGCCGTGCTGTCCCTGCAGCGCCACCGGCACGTCGAACTGCACCACCACGAAGCTGTCAGAGTTGTAAAGCATGTGCATGAAAGACTCTCCTGCCGCAGCAATTGAGTCTTGCAACGCAAAAATCAAGCCGTTCGACGACAGCGACTACCCGACCGCCCCGCCCCTCGTCCGCTGAATCATTGAAGTGGGCGGTGAGGGACGCGCGAGACGGGAGGCGATGCAAGGCGCGAGGCACCGCGATGCCCATCGGCATCGCGAGCCTACGCAACGCCGCAGCGCGCCCGCATCGTGCGGACAGCACCGATCCGATTTCCGTGATCGAGTGGACTAGCGGTCACAAAGGGCAGGTCGCGCGCCTACTCGTCGAGCGTCAGTTCGAGCTGCGCCGCAGCGCCCGATGCCGGCCCCATCCGCAGGCGCACCGGGAGGTGGTGGCGCGCCGGATCGAGCCAGACCTCGACCCGCGTGTCATAGGGTTCGACCGGCTCGCGCAGCCACTTCTGGGTCGGCCGTTCGGGCGCATCGCCCACGGTTCCGGCCGGCGCGCCGTCGGTGGCGTCGAACCTGAAGCGCCAGTCGCGGCCCTCGCCTCGCACCCCCACGACCGGGATCACGACCTCGCCCTGCGCGCTCGCACGAGCCGGGTCGGCCGCGACCACCGCCGCTAGCTGCAGCAGCCAACTCAACCGGTCCTGCACGCCAGGCGTGAGCGGGAGTCGCCACGCCGGCCCGGAAAAACTCACCGTGCCGGTCTCGCGCTCGAAGCTGGCCGCCTGCATGCCGCCCGTCAGGCGGCGGTCGGTATAGCGCTCGGGCGCCACGCCCGAGGCGTCGATCCGACCCCGGCTCACCTGCAGCACCGCGGCACGGGCGCTGCCTTCCAGCACGATCTCGAGCCGCGCTTCGTACGCGCCGTCGGCCACCTGCCACTGCAGTTCGGCGCTGCCCATGCGGGCGCCGCGGGTGGCGCGATAGCGCAGGCGTGTCGACGGCGCGACCTCGGTGCGATCCAGGCTCGGCAGGCGCGGGGCCCAATGTGCGGACTCCGCCGACACGACCGGCGCGGTCGCGATCGCCAGCGGTGGCATCGGCCGCGCCAGCGCCAGCGCCAGCAGCGCCGGCCGCCCCGGCGGCGCCCGTGGCGGCAGCGGGGTCGCCGGTGTCGCGCGCGGCGTCGCGGCGATTGATCGGGCGGGCGATCGGGCAGGCGACGGGTCGTCACGCAAGGCTGGCATGACCGGCTCGACGCGCTTCGGCGGCGCGATCGTCCGGACCGCCAACACTGGCGCCGCTGGCCAGCGCGGCGCATCGGTCGGGGCCAGCGGCCACCACAGCGCCGTGCCGTTCAGCAAGAGCGCGTGCATCGCCAGCGCGGCCGCGCCGAGGCCGACCAGCGCAGCGCGGCGCCGGCGCACCCGCGACACCGCCCCATCGACCTGCTCCGCACCTGCCATCGCAGCCCCCTTCACAATCGGGCGCGCCGTCCCTGCCGGCCCCGTTCCGATGCCCCACGCCACCCTCGCGCACCCGTTTCGAGCCCCTGCATGAGCGCAGGCGAGCTGCCGCGCAGCCTGAAGATTGTGACCCTGTGGGGGCTGATCGGACTGGTCGTGTTCCTCACCGTGCAGTGGTGGATGCGCGAGCGCGAACGCACTCTGGTCAGCGTCCAGGGCGAGGTCGTCGAACTGCGTCGCGGCAGCGATGGCCACTACCACTGGCCCGGCACGATCAATGGCCGAGCGGTCGACTTCCTGGTCGATACCGGAGCCACCTCGACCGCGATCCCGGCCGATCTCGCCAACGACTTGCGACTCGAGTCGCTCGGCAGCGTGCGCTCGAGCACCGCCGGCGGCCCGGTCACCGGACAGGTGGTGCGGATCGACATCACGCTCGAAGGCGGGCTCGCCGCGCGGCGGCTGCGGGTGGTGGCGCTGCCGGGGCTGCAGGATCGTCCGTTGCTCGGCATGGATGTGCTCGGCCGGCTGCATCTCGCGCAGCGAGACGGCGTGCTGCGCATCGAGCCCGCGGACGCGGCCCGCTGAGCGCGCGAAGCGCACACGAAGCGCACAATCGCCGGCGCCCCGGCCCCCCTGCCCCGCCAACCCCCGGAGACCTCATGAGCATCGACCCTTCGACTTTTGCCAAGCTGGTCCCCGGCTTCGATTTCCTGCAGGGCCTGGTGAAGAACGCGGGCTCGGCCCTGCCCGGCATCGGCCAGTGGGTCGCCCCGACGCTGAACCCCGAGGAGCTCGAAAAGCGCATCACGGAACTGCGCACGGTGCAGTACTGGCTGGAGCAGAACGCGAAGATGCTCAGCGCCACGATCCAGGCGCTGGAGGTGCAGCGCATGACGCTGTCGACGCTGAAGACCATGAACGTGCAGATGGGCGATCTGCGCGACTCGATCACCGCGCGCCTGCCCGGTGCGGCCGGCACCGCCGATGCCGCACAGACGAAGTCGTCTTCCAAGTCCGATGCCTCTGCCAAGGCCCCGGTCGTCGACCCGATGCAGTGGTGGTCGGCGCTGACTCAGCAGTTCGCGCAGCTCGCGGCAGGTGCGATGAAGGACAGCGCCAGCGAGGCGGTCAAGGGCATCGCCGGCGCGATGGTCAAGCAGGGGCTCGATGTCGCCAACCAGGGCCTGAAGCGGGCCGCCGCCCTGCCCGCGGCGGTGGTCCGCGCGCCCGCGGCCAAGCGCAAGCGGGCGCCTGCCGCCAAGCGTTGATGTCGAACGACGGGCCTGCGGCATGAAGTCGTTCCGGTGCGGTCACGCCACCCACCCTGACTGGCGCATCGCGCTGGCGCTGGCCGCGGCGCAGATCGAAGCGGCGCGGGCGCACGCCGACGCTGCGATGCAGCCGCGTCTGGGCTGGGTCTACCTCACCGACCACTACGCGCTCGCCGCCGACGCCCTGCTGGCCGAGTTGCGCACCCGTTGGCCGGGCGTCGGCTGGGTCGGCGCCGTGGGTGTGGCGATCGCCGCCGGCGGGGTCGAATATGCCGATGAGCCAGCGCTCGCAATCCTGCTGGCAGACCTCGATCCGGCGCGCTTTCGGATCTTCAACGGCCGCCAGCCGCTGCGAGGTTTTGTGGCCGAGACCGCGATGGTGCATGCCGACCCGAGCAGCCTCGACCTCGGCGAGCTGATCGCCGACCTGGCCGGACGGACCACCAGCGGCAACGTCTTCGGCGGCATCGCGTCGAGCCGCGAAGCCGCTGCCGATGGCGTCTCGACCGCGCGCCACATCGCCGATGGCGTCTGGCACGGCGGCGTCTCGGGCGTGGCCTTCGACCGCCAGGTCGCGCTCGTGTCGCGCATCACGCAGGGCTGCCAGCCGATCGGACCGGACCGTGTCGTGACCGACGCCGACCGGCAGGTGGTGCTCACGCTCGACGGCGAGCCGGCGCTCGACTGCCTGCTGCGCGACCTGGCGCTCGAAGGCGCGACGCCGCGCGAGATCGCGCCACGGCTGCGCCAGACGCTGGTCGGACTGCGCGATGCCGGAGCGGCCGAGGCCGAGCGGCGCGGCGCCTTCGGCGAGCAGACGCGGGTGCGCCACCTCATCGGGCTCGACCCGGCCCGGCGCGCGATCGCGGTCGCCGACCATGTCGACGCGGGCATGCGGCTCGCGTTCTGCGGCCGCAATACCGAGGCCGCGCGGCGCGATCTGATGCGGATGTGCGCCGAGGTCCGCGAGGAGGTCGAGACCGAGCCGGTGTCGCTGGCGCCGGCCGCGCTGCGCGGCGACGACGCGCGACCCGCCGGAGCCATCGCCGGCGCTCTTTACGTCAGCTGTGCCGGCCGCGGCGGCGCGCACTTCGGCGCGCCGTCGGCGGAACTGGCGATCGTCCGGCGCGCCCTGGGCGATGTCCCGCTGGTCGGCTTCTTCGCCGCGGGCGAGATTGCCCAGCGTTACCTGTACGGCTACACCGGTGTGCTGACGGTGTTTCGCGCCACTTGACCCGCAAAGCCCTATGACCGCCGTACTGCCGCTGGACCGCTTGAACGATGCGGCCATCGACCCCCAGGCCGAGATCGCGCGCCGCAACCAGCGCCAGATCGAGGTCGTCGCCGCACTGGCGTCGACCCTGCCGGCGCACGCGCTGCTGTGGCGGCGCGAGGACACCACGCCCTACGAGTGCGACGGCCTGACGGCCTACCGCGAACTGCCGCTGGTGGTGGCGCTGCCCGAGACCGAAGAGCAGGTCGCGCAAGTCCTGCGCACCTGTCACCGGCTGACTGTGCCGGTGGTGGCACGCGGCGCCGGCACCGGGCTGTCGGGCGGCGCATTGCCGCATCGGATGGGCGTGACGCTCAGCCTGGCCAAGTTCAACCGCATCGTGCGGATGGACAAGCGCGCACGCACCGCGGTCGTGCAGTGCGGCGTGCGCAACCTCGCGATCAGCGAGGCGGCGGCGCCGCTCGGCCTGTACTACGCACCCGACCCGAGCAGCCAGATCGCCTGCAGCATCGGCGGCAACGTCGCCGAGAACTCCGGCGGCGTGC
>JBDSZM010000244.1:0-4287 GCA_039925165.1 Burkholderiaceae bacterium | reverse complement strand
TGCGCGCGTTCGGGCGTGATCTGGCCCTCGAGTGCGGCCGGGATCAGGATGTCGCAGTCGACATCCCAGAACGCTTCGGCGTCGACAGCCTCGGCCTCGCGGTAGCCGGCGATGCCGCCTTCGCGCTTGAGCACCGCCATCGTCTCGCTCATCTCGAAACCCTTGGGGTTGACCAGCGTGCCGGTGTGGTCCTGCACCGCGACCAGCCTGGCGCCGGCGCCGACCAGCAGTTCGGCCGCCGCGCTGCCGACGTTGCCCATGCCCTGCACCGCGACCCGCGCACCGTCGAGATTGAGACCGATGCGCCGCGCCGCCTCGCGGCCGGTGACGAACACGCCGCGGCCGGTCGCCTTGACCCGGCCGAGCGAGCCGCCGAGGTGGATTGGCTTGCCGGTGACGGCACCGGTGGCGGTGCCGCCCACGTTCATCGAATAGGTGTCCATCATCCAGGCCATGATCTGGCCGTTGGTGCCGACATCGGGCGCCGGGATGTCGCGCTGCGGGCCGATGACGATGCCGATCTCGCTGGTATAGCGGCGCGTCATGCGCTCGAGTTCCTTGCTCGACAGCAACTTGGGGTCGACCCGGATCCCGCCCTTCGCGCCGCCGAAGGGCAGCGCCACCGCGGCGCACTTGATCGTCATCCAGGCCGACAGCGCCATCACCTCCTCCAGCGTCACGTCGGGGTGATAGCGCACGCCGCCCTTGCCCGGCCCGCGCGACAGGTTGTGCTGGACCCGATAGCCCTCGAAGTGGCGCACCGTGCCGTCGTCCATCTCGATCGGCACGTCGACGATCAGCGCCCGCTTCGGCCGCTTGAGGGTCTCGCTCCAGTGCGCGAGGTGGCCGATATACGGCAGCACGCGGTCGACCTGCGACAGGTAGGTGTGCCAGGGGCTGATGGCGGTGGGGGTGATGTAGGAGAGATAGCTCATTTCGGTTCTCCAGTGGGCGAAAGCGCCGTCGCGATCCAGCCATCGACCGCGCGCTCGAGCACCGGCAGCGGCACCGAGCCCTGGTCGAGGACGACCCCGTGAAAGCGGCGGATATCGAAGCGCTCGCCGAGCTTCGTCTTCGCGCGGTCGCGCAGTTCGACGATCTTCATCTGGCCGATCATGTAGGCCAGTGCCTGGCCGGGCCATGAGGTGTAGCGGTCGACTTCGGAGGTCACGAAAGGCAGATCTGTGCCGGTGCGCTCGACCATGTATTCGATCGCCTGCTGACGGTTCCAGCCGAGGGCGTGGAGTCCGGTGTCGACGACCAGGCGCGCGGCGCGGAATGCCTGGCCCTGCAGGTGGCCGAAGCGGCTGTACGGATCCTTGTACAAACCGAGGTCGAAGCCGAGCGTCTCGGCGTACAAGGCCCAGCCCTCGTCAAACACCGTGTAGCCGTCGGCGCGGCGAAACTTCGGCAGTTCGCCCAATTCGACCGCGCGCGCGATCTGCAAGTGGTGGCCCGGAACCGACTCGTGCGCGACCAGCGATTCCATACCCCAGATCGGGCGCTTGGCGTAGCCCTGCGCGTTGGCGTTGAACCAGCCCGGCCGGCTGCCGTCGAGGGCAGGCGGTTGGTAGGACTCGGCAGCGTCGCTGCTCATGTGCGCAGGCATCGCGCGAACGCCGTAAGGAGCGCGGGGCAGTTGGGCGAAAAGCTTGGGCAACTCCGGGTCGATTCGCTTGGCGATGTCGCGGTAACCGGCCAGCAGCGCTTCGCCACTGGTGTGGAAGAACTTCGGGTCGGTGTTGAGGTGCAGGACGAACGCCGTGAAGCTGCCTTCGAATCTGACTTCCTTCATTACCGCTTCCATCTGCGCACGCAGTCGCGTCAGTTCGCGCTGGCCGACGGCGTGGATCTGCTGCGGCGTCAGGTCGGTGGTGGTGTTGGACCGCACTCGCGCGGCGTACACCTGCGCGCCGTCCGGGTAACTGCTCAGTGCACCGGTGGCGGGTGCCGCAGCCAGGTACTCGTCGGCGACGAATAAACGCAGCCGGCGCAACGCAGGAACGACGTGCTCGCCGATGGCGCTGCGGGCCCGTTCGCGAAGTGCCTCTTGGTCGGCAATCGGCATGTCGCCCGGGAGTCGCGTAAACGGCTCGAAGAACGGGCTCGCCTCGACCTGCGAAGTCAACTGGCCGTCGATCTGCGCCAGCACGCGTTCGAGCACGGTTCGCGGCGGAACCCAGCGCAGCGCTGCGCCCTCGCGAAGCCGCGCGAGTTCCTGGTCTACCCGCAACGGGAACAAAGCCATGCGGGCGAGGATCTGCTCGACTTCGCTTCGGCGTGTGACCGGGCTGGCACGCAGCAGGGCGGAAAAACCGGTCTGGAACCCGAAGAGCGGGCCCAAGCTCATGCTGCGAAAACCGACGAACGGTTCGAAAAGCAGGCTGTCTTCGATCCGATGAACGAAGACATCGAGCGAGGTTCGGTCCAGCGCCGACAGGCCTACACGCCGGATCGCCTGGGCCCGCGCCAGCGCCCGCCGCGACGCGGCAAACTCGGCGGCGATGGCTGCGCTCGACGCGTTGTACAGGCGGTCGCCGTAACGGTGGTCGCCGACATAGGTGGCCCACTCCGGATAGGTCTGCATCAGCGCTTCCCAGCGCTCGTCGAACAAGGCGTGCAGAGCGCGGGTCTCGGCGGCGTCTACAGCATCGGCAGCGCTTGCGCTCTGCAACCCAAGCATCGCAGCGAGGACGAAGGCGACCAGGGCTTTCATCATTGCTCTCCCGAGGTTTATCGAATTACAGCTGCCACGGCGCACCGGCGTCGGCGTCGATCGCGTAGCGCGAAATCGCCTGGGCAACCACGACTCGGGCGACCACTCCGGCGCGCGCCAGCGCATCGAGCGCAGCCACCGCGACGTGGAACCGGTCGACCTCGAAGAAGCGGCGCAAGGCAGCGCGCCTGTCGCTGCGACCGAAGCCGTCGGTGCCGAGCGTGGTGTAGGGCGTGTCCACATATTCGGCGATGAGTTGCGGCACGGCACGCACGTAATCGGTCGCGGCGACGACGGGCAGCGCGCCGTCGAGCAGCATCGCGGCGTGGCTGCGCCGTGGCGCGTCGCCCGGATGCAGGCGGTTCGCACGCTGGATCTCGCGCGCCTCGCGCGCCAGCTCGGTGAAACTGGTTGCACTGAATACCTCGGCGCGGATGCCGAAATCGTCGGCCAGCAATTGCGCCGCGGCGATCACTTCGAGCAGGATGGTGCCGGCGCCGACCAGGCGCACCTGAGGCGCCCGCGGCGCGTGACCGGGAAGCCGGTACAGCCCGCGCAGGATCTGCTCGCGCACCTCAGGCAGGCCCGGCGGAAGCGCCGGCTGCAGATAGTTCTCGTTCATCACCGTGAGGTAATAGAACTCGTCGCGCTGTTGGTCGAGCATGCGCGAGACGCCGTGCGCGACGATGGTCGCGAGCTCGTAACCGAAGGCCGGGTCGTAGGCGCGGCAGTTCGGCACGGTCGACGCCATCAGGTGGCTGCTGCCGTCCTCGTGCTGCAGCCCTTCGCCCGACAGAGTCGTGCGTCCCGCGGTCGCGCCGACCAGGAAGCCGCGCGCCCGGCTGTCGGCGGCGCAGAAGATCAGGTCGCCGACGCGCTGGAAGCCGAAGCACGAATAGAAGATATAGAACGGCAGCATCGGCACGCCGTGGCTGCTGTAGCTGGTGGCGGCGGCGATCCAGCTGCTGATCGCGCCGGCCTCGGTGATGCCTTCCTCGAGGATCTGGCCGTTCTTCGACTCCTTGTAGTAGAGCAGCTCGTCCTTGTCCTCGGGCTCGTAAAGCTGGCCGGCGGCGGCATAGATGCCGACGCTGCGGAACAGGCTCTGCATGCCGAAGGTGCGCGCCTCGTCGGCCACGATGGGCACGATGTGCGCGCCGATGCGCTCGTCGCGCAAGAGCGCGGTGAGCTGCGCGACGAAGACCATGGTCGTGCTCTGCTCGCGCCCGGCCTGGCGCTCGATCAGGCGCGCGGTGTCGTCGGCGCTCGGCCCGGGCAGGCGAGGTGCCACGCTGCTGCGGCTCGGCACATAGCCGCCGAGTGCGGCGCGGCGCGCGTGCAGGTAGCGCATCTCGGCGCTGTCGGCAGCGGGTCGATAAAAGCGCAGCGCACTCACATCGGCGTCCGACAGCGGCAGTTCGAAGCGATCGCGGAACGCAAACAAGGCCTCGTCCTCGAGCTTCTTCTGCTGGTGCGAGCCCATCTTGCCCTGGCCCCAGTGGCCCATGCCGTAGCCCTTCTTGGTCTGCGCCAGGATCACAGTCGGTCGGCCGCGGTGCGAAGCGGCAGCG
>JBDSZM010000243.1:0-2918 GCA_039925165.1 Burkholderiaceae bacterium | reverse complement strand
ATCGGCAAGGGCGCGGCGCAGAGCTGGCAGCTCGACAACCGCGGCCCGACCATGATCGCCGACCAGTTCGACTTCGGCTTCGCGGTCGACTGGATGCGCAAGGACCTGGGGCTGGTGCTGGCCGAGGCGCGGCGCAACGGCGCACGCTTGCCGGTGACGGCGCTGGTCGACCAGTTCTACGCCGACGTGCAGGCCGCCGGCGGATCGCGCTGGGACACTTCGAGCCTCGTGCGACGGCTGCGCTGAGCTGTCACGCTTGAACCGAGGGTGCCTCAGCTGCGCCCGGAACGCGGCAGCTGGTCGGTGAGTTCCCTGTCGGTGACGATCTCGAACATCCGCACCACCTTGGTCACGCCCCCCACGCCGCGCGCGATCTCGCTCGCGCGCGTCGCCTCGCGCTCGGTCACGCGGCCCATCAGGTAGACCACGCCGCGCTCGGTCACGACCTTGACGGCATTGGCGTGCAGGTCGGCCGCATCGACGAAGCTCGCCTTCACCTTGCCGGAAATGACGGCGTCGTTCGAGCGTGCGGTCAGGGTCGGGCCCGGGCCGACCGTCAGCTCGTTGACGATGCTGCGCACGCCGTCGATCCGCCCGACGGTCTGCTCGGCCGCGGCCTTGTCGGCCTCGTTGACGACCTCGCCGGTCAGCAGCACTTGTCGGTTGTAGCTCGTGATGCTGATGCGGCCGCGGTCGCGCAGCACCTCGGCCACGCGGTTGGCGGCCTTCAGTTCGATCGCCTGGTCGTCGAGCTGCGCGCCCGAACTGCGGCGGTCGGTCACCAGCAGCGAGCCACCGACGACCGCGCCGCCGAGCAGCAGCGGGGCACAGGCCGACAAGGTGCCGGCGACGAGGGTCGCGCCGAGCAGGGCAGCGCCGAGGCGCCGGATGGGAAAGCGGGTCATGTGTTTTCCTGTTCTCCGAGCAATTGCAGGTCGACCGCGTCGCACACGCAGTGCAGCGCCAGGTGATGGACCTCCTGGATGCGCGAGCCGCGGTCGTGAGCCACGTGGATGTGGACATCGGTCTCGAGCAGCAGTTCCGCCAGGCGCCCGCCGTCGCGGCCGCTCAGCACCACCACCGTCATCTCCTTGACGTGCGCCGCCTCGATCGCCTGCAACACGCTGGCGGCCTGGCCGCTGATGCTCAGCGCCACCAGCACGTCGCCCGGCGCGCCGAGCGCGAGCACCTGCTTGGCGTAGATGCCGCGCAGGTCGTGCTCGTCGCCGAAGGCGTCGAGCATGGCCGGGCTCGCCGACAGCGCAATGGCGGCCAGCCCCGGGCGCTCGCGCTCGAAGCGGCCGACCAGCTCGGCCGCGAAGCGCTCGGCGTCGCTGGCCGAACCGCCGTGACCGCAGGCCAGTACCTTGCCGCCGGCGGTGATGCAGCCGACGACCGCGCTGGCGGCGCCGGCGATCGGCTTGGCGAGCAGTTCAGCCGAGGCGTACTTGAGGTCGGCGCTCTCGAAGAACTGCTGCTGGATGCGTTGTTCAAGCATGGTCGGGGATGATAAGACCTCGCTGCAACCGCTCCCACGATCCGGGAAGACGCCATGCCAGCGGCATCGGCGATCGCCCCAAGTCACGGGGCCGCGCGGCGCTCGGCGACGACATCAGGCGGTTCGAACCACCGAGATGTGCTCGGTGCCACTCTCCGGCAGCCAGACCTCGCCGGGTCGGCCGAGGATCTGGCGCACGTCGATCGCCTCGCGCCCGAAGGCGTAGCGCTCGAAGCGCTCGGTCGCGGGGTCGAAACGCCAGACGCAGTTGCCGCCGAAATCGCTGGTCCAGACGATGTCCTTGTCGTCCACATACACGGCGTAGCAACGCGGTGCCGGGCCGGGCAGCTTCCAGGCGCGCCAGGCCTGCGCCGGCGTCTTGGCGGCCGGGTCGTGCACCGACAGCTGGCCCGAGTTCCATTCGCTGACCCAGATCCGCCCGAGACGGTCGCTCCAGACACGGCGCGCGCCCTGGTCGCGGGTGGGAGGCTCGACGACGACCGACTCGCCACTGCGGCGGTCGATGCGTGCGATGTACGAGCCGGCGAGCGAGCACCACCAGACGTCGCCCGACGGCGTGGTGCAGATGCCGTAGGGCCCGCGGCCCTTGGGCGCGTCCTTGACCGCGACGATGCCGGTCTTTACCGCGAGCTTGCCGACGACGCCGCTCTGGCCGGTGAACCAGAGCTTGCCGTCGCCGTCGAACGCACAGGTATTCAGGTTGGCATAGGCGCTGCCTGGCGGCAGGGCAAAGGCGCGCACCTCGCGGTCGGGCCAGCCGACGCGAACGATCGCATTCAGCCCGCCGTCGCAGACCCAGGCCGCGCGGTCCGGGCCCTGGATCACGCCGTGCGGCGCCGAGCCGCTGCCCAGCGCCACAAGCTCGACCCGGCCGCTGCGCGGATCGAACCAGCCGAGGTGGCCGCTGCGCTGCGCCGTGAACCACACGCCGCCGTCGGGCGCCGGCGCCACATCGTGGATGCCGGTGCGCGACAGCGTGTCGAGCGGCCACGATTGCGATCGGGCCGGCTGCGCGTGGCTCGCCGGCCAGGCGCCCGCGAGTGCGCCGGCGCCGAGCAGGCCGAGTGCGTGGCGACGCGTCGCGATGTGCTTCATGGCGCAAGCTCCGGTGGAGTCGATCGACCCGGCATTCTTCACCCGGCGCGGATCACCCCGCGTCGAACGCGCCACGCAGCCACTCGATGCGCCCGGCGTCGAGCACGACGACGTCGAAGCGGCACGCCGGCCAGGTCGCGAACCGACGCAGATAGTGCTGCGCGGCGTAGACGATGCGGCGCTGCTTGGCGGCGCCGATGCTGGCCGCCGCGCCGCCGTGGCCGCTGCTGCTGCGGGCTCGGACCTCGACGAAGACCAGGGTGCCGTCGCGCTCGCGCATCACCAGGTCGATCTCGCCGCCGCG
>JBDSZM010000242.1:0-4888 GCA_039925165.1 Burkholderiaceae bacterium | reverse complement strand
ACGCCGACGGTGGCGAAGATCAGGATGCCGGCGTAGAGGTGCGGCTTGGGGATCTTCAGCAGCTTGACCCACAGCCCCACCATCGGCAGGTTGAGTACCAGCAGCATCACGTTGCCGATATAAAGCGAGGCGATCAGCGCCCACACCAACGCGGCGTTCTTGTCGAACAACTGCGGCCCGGGCTGGATGCCGTAGTTCTGGAACGCGCCGAGCAGGATGGCGGTGGTGTTGGAGGTCGGGATGCCGAGCGTGAGCAGCGGAATCAGCGTCGCGGTGATGGCGGCGTTGTTGGCCGCCTCGGGTCCGGCCACGCCCTCGATCGCGCCGACCGTGCCGAACTCCTCCGGGTGCTTGGACAGCTTGCGCTCGGTCGCATAGCTCAGGAAGGTCGGGATCTCGCTGCCGCCGGCCGGGATCACGCCGAACGGAATGCCGATGCCGGTCGCGCGCAGCCACGCCGGCCACGAGCGGCGCCACTCGGCGCCCGTCATGTGGACCTTGGTCAGCTTGTTCTGCGTCTCTGCCGTATGGCCTTCGTACAGGACCATGTACAGCGCCTCGGCGACCGCGAACAGGCCGACCGCGATCAGCACCACTTCCAGCCCGTCCATCAGCTCGGGAACGCCGGCCGTGTAGCGCGCCTGGCCGGAGATCTGGTCGATACCGACCAGGCCCATCGCCAGGCCGATGAACAGCGCCGTCATGCCGCGCAGCGCGCTCTTGCCGAGCACCGCGCTGACGGTGAGGAAGGCCAGCACCATCAGCATGAAATATTCGGGCGGACCCAGCCGCACCGCGTAGGTCGCGACCACCGGCGCGAAGAAGGTGACGACGACGGTGGCGATGGTGCCGGCGACGAACGAGCCGATCGCCGCGGTGGCGAGCGCGGCGCCGGCGCGCCCGTTCTTCGCCATCTTGTTGCCCTCCATCGCCGTCACCATCGACCCGGCCTCGCCGGGCGTATTGAGCAGGATGGAGGTGGTCGAGCCGCCGTACATCGCACCGTAGTAGATGCCGGCGAAGAAGATCATCGAGGCGGTGGCGTCGACCTTGAGCGTGATCGGCAGCAGCATCGCCACCGCGGTCGCCGGGCCGATGCCAGGCAGCACACCGACCGCTGTGCCGAGGGTGCAACCGAGCAACGCCCACAGCAGGTTGATCGGCGTGCCGGCGGTGATGAAGCCTTGCAGGAGGTTGTTCCAGGTGTCGAGCATCGGGTGCCGATCAGAGCCAGCCGGTGTCGGTCAGGCCGGGCAGGTTGATCGCCAGCAGCTGACTGAACATCCAGTAGACCGGGGCGGCGATGGCAAAACCGATGGCCGCGTCGGTCAGGGTCTCGCGCACCGAGAAGCTTGCCCTTCCTTCGGCTGACTTGAAACCGTGGGCGGCCAGCACGAAGCACAGCGTGCAGCTGAAGATGAAGCCGATGGTCGTGATGAGCGCCGCGTTGAGGAGCAGCGCCGCCGTGACCCAGACGAAGCCGCTCCAGTGTCCGTGGTCGGCACCCGACGGCGGCTCCATGTCGCGAAATCCGCCCCTCACCGCGTGCGCCACCAGCCCGATGCCGCAAGCGATCAGAGCGATCGCCACCACCCACGGCAGGAAGTTCGGTCCGACGCCGGAATAGCCGGCCTCGGAGCGGGTTTGCGCCGCGCCGATGGCGAACACCCCTCCGATCAGCAGCGTGCCCGCACCGACGAGGGTCTGGCGCCGCTTCATCAGACCATGCCGGACTTCACCATCACCGCCCGCAGACTGGCAAATTCATCGTCGACGAAGCGGTCGAACTCGGCACCGGTCATGAGCGCGGGCGTCCAGGCGTTCTTCTCCAAGGCCTCGGTCCAGGCCTTGGACTTGGTTGCCTTGACGACCATGTCGGTCAGCTCCTTGCGCTGCGCCGGCGTGATGCCGGCGGCGCCGTACACGCCGCGCCAGTTGCCGATCACGACATTGATGCCTTGCTCCTTGAGCGTGGGCACGTCGATGCCCTTCAGGCGCTTTTCGGAGGTGACGGCGATCGCCTTCATCTTGCCGGTCTTGATGTACTCGGCGAATTCGCTGTAGCCGCTGCCGCCAACGGTGACGTTGCCGCCCAGGATTGCCGCGGTGGCCTCGCCGCCGCCCCGGAACGCGACGTAGTTGATCTTGGCCGGGTCGACGCCGACCTCGCGCGCGATCATGGCTGCCGCGATGTGCTCGGTCGATCCGCGGGAGCCGCCGCCCCACTTGACGCTGCCGGGGTCCTTCTTCATCTGTTCGACGACGTCGGCCATGGTCTTCAGCTTGGAATCGGCTGGCAGCACGAAGACGTTGTATTCGCTGGTCAGGCGCGCCAGCGGCGTCACCTGCGACAGGCTGACCGGCGGCTTGCCGGTGATCAGGCCGCCGAGCATGACCGCGCCCATCACCATCAGCGCGTTCGGATCGCCCTTGCTGGCATTGGCGAACTGCGCGAGGCCGATCGCGCCGGCCGCGCCGCCCTTGTTGTCGTAGCTGACCGACGAGGCCACGCCGGAGTCCTGCAAGGCCTTGCCGAGCGCGCGCCCGGTGGTATCCCAGCCGCCACCCGGGTTGGCCGGAATCATCATCTTGAGGCCGGCCGCGGCCGACGCCGTCAGTGGCAAGGCGCCGGCGGCGGCGAGCGCGGCCAGCGATTTGAGGAAGGTGTCGCGACGCATCTGGAATCTCCTTGAAGCAAAAAATAGAGCAAGCCGCATGATCGCCGCAATGGGCCACCTTCCGCCAATGCCGTGACTAGGGCAAATGCGGATGGCCTGCCCATGGCCGACAATCGAGACGGATGGAAAACACGCCCTCGACCCCCAGGGTCCGCCTCGACAAATGGCTCTGGGCGGCCCGCTTCTTCAAGACCCGCAGCCTGGCCGGCGACGAGATCGACAAGGGCCGCGTGAGCGTCAATGGCGTACCCGCCAAGGCATCGCGCGAACTCCGCCCCGGCGACGAGGTCGCGCTGCGCCAGGCCCAGGTTCCGAGGACGGTGATCGTGCTGGCCATGAGCGAAAGCCGCGGCCCGGCACCGGTGGCGCAGACGCTGTACCGCGAAACCGCCGAGAGCGTGGCGCAACGCGAGCGGCTGGCGCAGGCCCGGCGCGATGGCAGCGAGCCGGGCCAGAGCCTGGAGCAGGGCCGACCGACCAAGCGCGACCGTCGCCAGCTGGCCGACTGGAACCGCTGGAGCGCGAGCGCCGATCCGGAGTGACGGCTGCCCGCGACACGGCAAAAAAAGCCGCGATCGGCGCCTTGTCCCTCTTGAAGTCGAGGGCAAAGGCGTCACTTCGACGTTTGCGGCGCCTAGTGCCCACCCGAACCACTTCCAACATGACGAACCACGAGCCGAATCCCGCCACCGCCGAGACCCCGAATCCCGCCCCGGCACCCGACGTCGCCGCCGGCCTGAACGCCGAGATCCGCCTGCAGGAACTGGAGGCCCGGCACGCCGAGCTGTCCGATGCCTTTTTGCGCGCCAAGGCCGAGGCCGAGAACACGCGGCGCCGCGCCGAGGACGAAATGGCGAAGGCCCGCAAATACGCGGTCGAGGCCTTCGCCGAGAGCCTGCTGCCGGTCAAGGACAGCCTCGAGGCCGCGATCGCAATCCCCGCCGCGACCAACGAACAGCTGCTCGAAGGTGTGCACGCCACCTTGCGCCAGCTGGCCGCGGCGCTCGAGCGCAACAAGGTCATCGAAATCAATCCGGCCGCCGGATCACGCTTCGACCCGCACTGGCACCAGGCGATCAGCGTGGTGCCGGCCGCGCAGGAGCCCAACACCGTGGTCATGGTGCTGCAAAAGGGCTACTCGATCGTCGACCGGGTGCTGCGCCCGGCGCTCGTCACGGTGTCCGGCGCGCCGGAAGTTTGAACATCCGGCCGGAGGCTTGAAAAGCCGGCACCCAGCCGCACTGTTTCAACATCGGTTCACAACAACTCAGCAAATTCGAATCCAGGAGCAACAGACATGGCAAAGATCATCGGCATCGACCTCGGCACCACCAACTCGTGCGTCGCCATCATGGAAGGCAACACCACCAAGGTGATCGAGAACAGCGAGGGTGCGCGCACCACGCCGTCGGTCGTTGCGTACCAGGACAGCGGCGACATCCTGGTCGGCGCCTCGGCCAAGCGCCAGGCGGTGACGAATGCCAAGAACACCCTGTACGCGGTGAAGCGCCTGATCGGCCGCAAGTTCACGGAAAAGGAAGTGCAAAAGGATATCGACCTGATGCCCTACACCATCGCCGCGGCCGACAACGGCGACGCCTGGATCGAGGTGCGCGGCAAGAAGCTCGCGCCCCAGCAGGTCAGCGCCGAAGTCCTGCGCAAGATGAAGAAGACCGCCGAGGATTACCTGGGCGAGGAAGTGACCGAGGCCGTCATCACCGTGCCGGCGTACTTCAACGACAGCCAGCGCCAGGCCACCAAGGACGCCGGCCGCATCGCCGGCCTGGACGTCAAGCGCATCATCAACGAGCCGACCGCGGCGGCGCTCGCCTTCGGGCTGGACAAGCACGGCAAGGGCGACCGAAAGATTGCCGTCTATGACCTCGGCGGCGGCACCTTCGACATCTCGATCATCGAGATCGCCGACGTCGACGGCGAAATGCAGTTCGAGGTGCTGTCGACCAACGGCGACACCTTCCTCGGCGGCGAGGATTTCGACCAGCGCATCATCGACTACATCATTGCGGAGTTCAAAAAGGACCAGGGCGTCGACCTCGGCAAGGACGTGCTCGCGCTGCAGCGCCTGAAGGAAGCGGCCGAGAAGGCGAAGATCGAACTCTCGAGCGGCGCGCAGACCGATATCAACCTGCCTTACGTGACAGCCGATGCGTCGGGTCCGAAGCACCTGAACATCAAGCTGTCGCGCGCCA
>JBDSZM010000241.1:0-2838 GCA_039925165.1 Burkholderiaceae bacterium | reverse complement strand
GCTGGCAACTGTCCAGGATCGTCTCGAAAACCGGTTGGGCATTGGCCATCGAGCGACTGATGACCTGCAATACCTCCGCCGTCGCGGTCTGCCGTTCGAGTGCTTCCTGGGTCTCGTTGAAGAGCCGGGCGTTCTGGATTGCGATCGCCGCCTGGTCGGCATAGGCCTGCAGCAGCGCCAGCTCCTTTTCGGTGAAGGGCCGCGGCGGCTGGCGCATCACGGCGATCGAGCCGATGCCGCGGTCTTCCCACAGCATCGGCGCGTACACGACCGACAGGTTGCCGATGCGCTCGAGCCAGGGCCGCAGGTGCTCGGGCAGGTCGGGCAGGGCAAGCGCATCGGGGATGTGGCGCGCCTTTCGGTCGCGGATCACCTGACCGGTGACGCTGTCGGCGAGTGCCACCTCGTTGTGGCCAACGTCGGCCGCGATCGACCCGCGCCAGGCTACCGAGCACACCACCGCGTCGTCGTCGACCACATAGATGCAAAGCTGGTCGGTGCCGAACAGGCGCTCGCAGCTGTCGAGGATCTTGTCGAATACCGGCGTTGCATCGGCAACCGACGCGCTGATCACGCTCAGCACCTCGGCCGAGGCGCGCTGCTGCTCGAGCGCCTCCTGCGTCTCGCGGAAGAGCCGCGCGTTCTGGATCGCGATCACGGCCTGGTCGGCGAAGGTCTGAAGAAGCGCCAGTTCCTTTGGCTTGAACGGCCCGGTGGAACGCGCGACGCCGATCGCCCCGATACCCTGGTCGTTCCACAGCATCGGCGCAAACACTATGGATCGGTAGCCGATCAGCTGGGCCATCTTGCGCAGCACGCCGGGGACGTTGTCGCCATCGACCAGGTCCGGCCAGTGAACCGCCCGCCGCTCGCGCAGCGCTTGTCCGGCGGGCGTGCGATCCACCGGCGCCGGGAACGTGGCCGCGACGATGTCGTGCGACGTGCCCATGTAGGCGGCGATCCGCAGCATGCCGCGATCGTCGACCAGCAGGACGTCGAGTTCGTCACCGTTGAAAAGGCGCTGGCAGCTCTGCAGGATCTTCTCGAACACCGGCTGCGTATCGGCGACGGAACTGCTGATGACGGCGAGCACGTCGGCCGATGCCTTCTGTTGCTGCAGCGCCTCCTGCGTCTCGCGGAACAGCCGCGCATTCTGGATCGCGATCACGGCCTGGTCGGCGAAGGTCTGGACCAGGGCGATCTCCTTGTCGGTGAAGTCGGGCCACTGGCGGGCGGCGAACATGCGCACCACCACGATGGCGCCGATTCCGCGATCGTTCAGAACCATGGGTGCCACCACGCACGAGAAGTTGGCGACGCTGGCGGCCATGCGGCGCAGCCGCTCGGGCAGGCCCTGCGCGTAGAGCACGTCGGGGTAGTGCATGGTGCGGCGCTCGGCGATCGCCTGCGCCAGCACGGTCTGCCCGACCGGCCGTGGCGCCGGATGGTGGACCCGGCGCTCGCTCACGCCGCGGATCGACTCCAGGTGGACCAGCCCGTCCTCGTCGACCGTCATCACGCGCAGGTCGGTGCAGGCGATCAGGCGCTCGCAACTGTCGAGGATGCGATCGAACACCGGCTGCGTGTCGGCGACCGAGTGGCCGATCACCTGCAATACCTCGGCGGTCGCGGTCTGGCGCTGGAGCGCTTCGCGCGTCTCGTTGAACAGGTGCACGTTCTGGATCGCGATGAGCGCCTGGTCGCGCAGCGACTCGGCCAGCCGACGCTGCTCGCGCCCGAACGCGTGCGCGCGGCGGGACGCGAATGCCAACACCCCGTAGCACTCACCATGGTGCAGCAGCGGCAGGTACAACCCGCAGCGCAGGCCTTCGCGGTGCCGAACCCGGTCGTGGGTGGGCAGGTCGAGGTCGGACCAGTCGGGCAGATCGAGTGGCTGCCTGTTGACGATGGCGCGCGAGACGAAATCGGCCTGAGGGTCGACGGGTTGCTCGGCCACCTGGGGCAAGTCCAGCGGACCTTCGGGCGTCGCGCCTGCGACCCGCACATAGTGGTTGCCTGCGCAGCGCAGCGCCCAGGCCACGTCGCATCCGAGCAGGCGCACCGCGGTCGCGACGATCTCTTCGAATACCGGGCCCACTTCTGTCGGCGAGCCACTGATGACACGTAGCAGGTCGGAGGTGGCGGTTTGCCGTTCCAGGGCTTGCCTTGTTTCGTTGAACAGGCGGTCGTTTTCGAGCGCCAGGCCAGCTGTCTGCGCGATCGTCGTCAGCAGTCGAACCGTGGTCTCGTCGTAGGCTCCCTCTCGATAGCGGTTCTCCAGCACGATGGCGCCCAGGATGTCCTTTTCTCCGAAGATGGGAACGAGCAGCCCCGAACAGGTGCAGCCCAGCCCGCGCACCCCGTCGCCGGCTGCCTTCTGCGCGGCGCGGGTAGTCATGAGTACGGGTTGGCGTGTGTGGGCGGCGCGCAAGAACGCGCTTCCCTGCGACGTCGCACGCAGCGTAGGCGCAACTCGCAGACCCTCGCGTACCTCGTACAGCGCAGTGAGGCAAAACGGCTGAAGCGGGAGCGAGTCAGAAGATAGCCAATCGATGGCAATGTCTTCGTCCGCGAATGCCCGACGGAGTGCTTCGCCGATGACGTCGATCGCGGAGTCGAAGTCCGATCGGGCGGCCAGGCTCTGCTGAAGGCCGTTGACGAGCGCCAATTCGGCATTGCGTCGCTCGGTCTCGTCGAGCAGATGGCGCGTGTCGTCGAACAGCCGCACGTTCTCGAGCGCCACCCCCATGCCGGCGGTCACGGTCTGCAGCAGGCGCAGGTCGTCGGGTCCGAAGCGGCGCGCCGGGTCGTGGCTGTCGAGCGTGATCGCGCCCACCA
>JBDSZM010000240.1:0-3181 GCA_039925165.1 Burkholderiaceae bacterium | reverse complement strand
CGCGCGCCGTGCGTCGCTCAGCCGGGCCGCGCCGGCTCGGGCTGTGCGTCGAAGCGCTCGAAACCGCTGTAGCAGATGAAGTGCCGGTTCGTCGCCCGGCCGAAGAGCGTCATGCCGAGCTGAGTCGCGAGCTGGTGGCCCATCTGCGTGATGCCGCTGCGCGAGACGATGATGGGCACCCCCATCTGCGCCGACTTGATCACCATCTCGCTGGTTAGTCGGCCGGTGGTGTAGAAGATCTTGTCATTGCCGCCGACATCGTTGAGCCACATCCAGCCGGCAATGGTGTCGATCGCGTTGTGACGTCCGACGTCCTCGACGAAGCTCAGGAGATCGGCCTGCCGGAACAGCGCGCAGCCATGCACCGAACCAGCCGACTTGTAGGTGCTTTCCTGGCGCCGGATCGCCTCGAGCAAGCCGTACAGCGTCGACTGCGCGATGCGTGCAGCCGGATCGTCGGCGGCAGGCAGACGCAGCGTGTCGAGCTCGTTCATCAGGTCGCCGAAGACCGTGCCCTGGCCGCAACCGGTCGTCACCACCCGCTTGGCGGTCTTCTCGTCGAAGCGTTCGATCCCGGCGCGGGTCTTGACCGCCGCCGCCTCGACGTCCCAGTCGACCGTGATGGACTCGATGTCGCCCGGAGCGTCGACCAGCCGCTGGTTGCGCAGGTAGCCGAGCACCAGCCATTCGGGCGCCGCACCGAGCGTCATCAGCGTGACCAGCTCGCGGTTGTCGACGAAGACCGTGAGGGCGCGCTCGGCAGGGATCGAGATGCGTCGCGTGGCGCCGAATTCGTCGAGCACCGGCACCTCCTGGGTGAGGGGCGCACGGGCTTGGGTCAGGCGGGGCAATGACGGCATGAATCAATGGTCGCAGAAATGCGAAGGGCCGCGTCGCGCGCGGCCCCAGCCCGGCGGACGCGGCCGGCAGACTACTTCTTGATCCCGCCCTTGATCTCGGCCTCGGTCGCCTTGCTGCTGGGCGCGCCGACCGCGGTGGCCGGCGGCGAGTGCGCCCCCGACGCCTCGAGCGGCTTGGGTGTTTCGGTCATGACGAAGGGTCCCGGGTCGGCGCAGCCCGGCGCGGCCGGTGGTGTCGCGGCTGGCGTGGCGCCGGCCGTGGCGTGGTAGCGCGCGACGATCTTGTCGGTCACCAGGCACAGCTTGTAGGCGCCGACCTTGTCGGACCATGCGGACCGCGCCGCCGCCTCGGTGGCCTTGGCCTTGGTCTCGTCGCTCACGGGCGGCAGTTTGGCCTGCGCCGTCGCGGCGGCCAGGGTGAGCAGCACGGCGGCGGTGCCGAACGCCGGGAGGAGGATGCGCATGGTGGTCTCGTCGATGTTGGGTCGGATGGATCAGGGTATGGGCGGCGTCACGGGTGCGCCGAGGCGCGCGGACCACTCGGCGCGGCGCCGCTGCGCTGCGCGGGCACCTTGCCCGCACGGATGTCGTCGTACCAGAGCGCGTGGTGCTCCTCGGCCCAGCCGGCGTCGACCTGTCCGGTCTTCATTGCAGCGTACGCACCCTTCATGCCGATGGTGCCGATGTAGATGTGACCCAGGAACATGCACATCATCAGCACCGCCGAGACCGCATGCACCATGTGGGCGATCTGCATGTCGCCGCGCAGGTAAGCCAGGCCCGGGATCAGCTGGTCCATCACCAGGCCCGACGAGACCACGAAGACGCCGAGGAAGAACACGCCGCCCCAGAAGACGATCTTCTCGCCTGCATTGAAGCGCGGCGACGGCGGTTCCTTGCCGCCGAACAGGCCGCCGCCGCGCTTGATCCACAACCAGTCGGCGCGGCTCGGAACGTTGTCGCGCACGAAGGTGAAGAACACGATCACGAGCGAGACCGCGAACAGAGGCCCGGCCAGGTTGTGCGCGGTCTTGAGCGCGTAGGTCAGCCAACCGAAAAGCGTGTGGCCGACCACCGGCAGCAGCACGAACTTGCCGAACGCCATGATCAATCCGGAGACCGCCAGCACCACGAAGGCGATCGCGTTGCTCCAGTGCGCGGCGCGCTCGAAATAGGTGAAGCGCTCGATCAGCCGGCCGGTGTGACGCTCGTGGCCGCCGATCGGTCCGCGGGTGAAGTAGTACAGCGCAATCGCGACGATCGTGATGATGAACAGCGCGCCGCCGTACGGAACCAGCCAGTTGTTGCGCACCTGCCGCCAGGCCTCGCCGGCGTTGGTCACCAGCGAGCCGGGGTATTGCACGAACGGCTGGATCAGCACGCCCATCTCGGCGCCCGGCAGGTTGGTGACGCCGCTGTCGCGGCCGGAGTCGCGCACCCCGCGCCAGAACGGCGCGTTGTTGCCAGGCTGGGTCCGCGCGCGCTGGGCGTTGGTCTCGTCGGGCTTCGGCAACGCCTGGGCGACATAGCCGACCGGCGAGGCGGCTTTGGGCTGCGCCGCGGATCCGGCCTGCGCCGCGATCGGCGCGGAATCGGCAGTGCCGGCATCCTCCGATGCGGCCTTGGCGGCCGGCAACGGTGCAACGGCCGCCGCCGGCATCGGCGCAACCGTCCCGGTGGCCGATGCCGCGAAAGCGCCGACCGGTGCAGTGCCCGCCTGGGCGAGCGCGGCGGCCGCGCCGAACATCAGCCAGGTGGCGGCGAGCGTGACGCGCAGGCGCTTGGACATCGGTTGCATGACTTCTCCGCGGCGCATCAGCGCACGTAGTCGTTCTGGCTCTGGTTGCGCTGGCGCAACTGCGCCTCCCACGCGGCCTTGTCGCCGGCCTTCCAGCCCGGCGCCATGAAGGCCGGGGTGGCGGCATCGGATTGCGCCCAGGCGGCAGTGTCGACCCGCTTGCGGCCGGCCTCGGCGGTCTGGACCCGCTCGGCGCAGCCACCGACGAGGACGCCGACCAGCACCGGCACGAGCAGCGGCGACATCCGCAGGCGGCGGCTCACCGCTTCACCTCGCCGTTGGCCGGCACGGCCTGGCCGGTCTGGGTCGGCTTGCCGTAGGCGGTGCCCCAGCCCCAGACCTCGCTGCCTTTGCCGCGGTTCAGAACCCGGGTGCGGAAGATGTCGGCCACCACGTCGCCGTCGCCACCGAGCAGGGCCTTGGTCGAGCACATCTCGGCGCAGGCCGGCAGCTTGCCTTCGGACAACCGGTTGCGGCCGTACTTCTGGTTCTCGGCATCGCTGCCGTTGGCCTCGGGGCCGCC
>JBDSZM010000239.1:0-9018 GCA_039925165.1 Burkholderiaceae bacterium | reverse complement strand
CCGCGCAGACGAAGGAGATGGACCTGTTCCTGCCGTCGTCGGTGCTCGTCACCGGCTACGAGATCATCTTCTTCTGGGTTGCGCGCATGATCATGATGACGACCCACTTCACCGGCCACGTGCCGTTCCGCACCGTCTACATCCACGGCATGGTGCGCGACAGCGAAGGCAAGAAGATGAGCAAGTCGGAGGGCAACGTGATCGACCCGATCGACCTGGTCCAAGGCGTTGGCCTGGAGACGCTGATCGAGAAGTCGACGACCGGCTTGCGCAAGCCCGAGACCGCGCCGAAAGTCGCGGCGCGCGTGCGCAAGGAGTTCCCGGACGGCATGCCGGCCTACGGTGCCGACGCGCTGCGCTTCACGATGGCGAGCTACGCGAGCCTGGGCCGCAACATCAACTTCGACACCAAGCGCTGCGAGGGCTATCGCAACTTCTGCAACAAGCTCTGGAACGCCAGCAAGTTCGTGCTGATGAACTGCGAGGGGCAGGATTGCGGGCTCGAAGAACACAGCAAGGCCGAATGCGCGCCGGGCCAGCCTTTCCACGGCTACCTGAAGTTCAGCCCGGCCGACAAGTGGATCACCAGCGAGCTGCAGCGCGTCGAGGCGGTGGTCGAGCAGGGTTATGCAGATTTCCGGCTCGACAACGTCGCCAACGCGATGTACGCCTACGTCTGGGACGAGTACTGCGACTGGTATCTCGAGATCGCCAAGGTGCAGTTGGCGCACGCGCGCGAGTCCGGCGACGCGGCGCGCCAGCGCGGCACCCGGCGCACCTTGATCCGCGTCCTCGAGACCGTGCTGCGGCTGCTGCATCCGGTGATGCCCTTCATCACCGCCGAGCTGTGGGCGTCGGTGGCGCCGGTGGCCGGACGCCACCCGGCCGGCGCGTCTCTGGTGACCGCGCCCTTTCCCAAGGCGCAGCCGGATCGCATCGACGCGGCGTCGGACGCCTGGATGGCGCGCCTCAAGACGCTGGTCGGCACCTGCCGCGCGCTGCGCAGCGAAATGGGCCTGTCGCCCGGCACCCGGGTGCCGTTGCTGGTGACCGGCGACGCCGCCTTCGTCGCCGAGGCCGGCCCGGTGCTGCAAGCGCTCGCTCGGGTGTCGGAGTTGCGCACCTACCCGACCGACGAGGCGTTTGCCGATGCGACCCGCAATGTCGCGGTGGCAGTCGCCGGCGCGGCGCGGCTGGCGCTGCATATCGAGGTCGATGTGGCGGCCGAGGCCGACCGGCTCGCCAAGGAGATCGGCCGCCTCCAGGGCGAAATCACCAAGGCGCAGGCGAAGCTGTCGAATGCCGGTTTCGTCGCGCGCGCACCGGCCGCGGTGGTCGATCAGGAGCGGGCGCGGGTCGAGACCTTCAGCGCAGACCTGGACCGCTTGCGAGATCAAGCGGCTCGCTTGGGCTCGTCGGCCTGAAGTCGCGCGGGCCTGCGAGGGTGCCGGCCAGCACCTCGTCGATGCGCTTGGCCACCACCCAGGCGCTGCGCCGGCGCGATTCGCGGGTGGTGCTGGCGACGCGCGGCGTGACTTGCAGGTTGTCGACCTCGGCCAGCGGCCGGCCTTCGTCGAGCGCGCCGGGCTCGAGGCTGTCGAACCAGGCCGCGGCGATGCGCCCGCTGCCCATCGCCGCCGCCAGCGCCGCCGGTTCGAACAGCCCGGAATGGGCGATGCACACCAGCACCTGGTCAGGCTTGCAGAACGGCAGGAAGCGCTCGCCGAGCAGACCGTGGTAGCGGCTGAAGTAGTTGAGCTGCACGCACACGGCATCCGACTGCTCGAGCAATTCGCGCAGACCGAGCGGGCGCACACCCCAGCGCTCCCAGAGTCCGTCGCTGGCATGCATCGAGGGGTCGTAGCCGACCACTTTGGCGCCGAAGGGCGCAAGCAGTCGCGTGATGCTGCGCGCGGCCGGCGTCATGCCGACCAGGCCGACCGTGGCGCCGCCGAGTTCGCGCCCGACCCACATGCCGTCGTCGCCGACGACCGGCACCCGGCGCAGCAGCGACAGCAGCGCGCCGAGCATGAACTCGGCTTCGGCCTGCGCGGTTGCACCGAGGCTGCGCACCACCTCGACGCCGGCCTTGGCGCAGGCATCGAGGTCGACGTTCTCGGCGCCGGCGCTGACCCGGCCGACCGCTCGCAGCACCGGCGCGTAATGCAGCGTTGCAGCATCCAGGCTGACCGTGGAGGGCACGACGATTGCTCTGACGTTGTAGAGCGCCTGCCGGAAGGCTCGCGGATCCTGCGCCAGTTCCGGCGCGAGCCGGACGTCATGCCGCTCGGACAGCCAGTGCAGGACGTCGTCTTCCAGCCGCTCGACGATCAACAGATCCATGCGTCAGCCACCCGACGGTCGAGTGCGGCGACGCATGCAAGAATTCCAGTGGGTCATCCGAGGATTGTAACTAAATGTTAGTAAATAAGGCGGTATTCCCGGTGGCCGGGCTCGGAACGCGATTCCTGCCGGCGACCAAGGCGCAGCCGAAGGAAATGCTGCCGGTGGTCGACAAGCCGCTGATCCAGTATGCGGTCGAGGAGGCCTACGCCGCCGGGGTGCGGGAAATGATCTTCGTCACGGGCCGGCACAAGCGGCCGATCGAGGATCACTTTGACATGACCTTCGAGCTCGAGGTCGCACTCGAGCGGGCACAAAAACACGAGTTGCTGGCGCTGGTGCGCAGTGTCAAGCCGGACGACATGGAATGCATCTATGTCCGCCAGGCCCAGGCGCTCGGCCTCGGCCACGCGGTGCTCTGCGCGCAACGGCTGATCGGCAACGAGCCGTTCGCGGTGCTGCTGGCCGACGACCTGATGGTCGGTGAAGTGCCGGTGCTCAAGCAGATGGTCGAGCAGTACAACGAATGGCGGGTTTCGATCCTGGCGGTGCAGGAAGTGCCGGCCGAGCACACCCGGCGTTACGGCATCGTCGATGGCACGCCGGTCAACGACGTGCTGATGGACATCAGCCGGATCGTCGAGAAGCCCGCGCCCGAGGATGCGCCTTCGCGCCTGGGCGTGGCCGGGCGCTACATCCTGACGCCGGGGGTGCTGCACGAGATTGCCAACCAGACCGGCGGCGTCGGCGGCGAGATCCAGCTGACCGACGGCATCGCCGGGCTGCTGCGGCGCGAGAAGGTGTTCGCCTACCGCTACCAGGGCAAGCGCTACGACTGCGGCAGCAAGGAAGGCTTCCTGCAGGCCAACGTGGAACTGGCGCTGACGCACCCGGAAGTCGGCCCCGGTTTTCGCGACTACCTGCGCGCGCTCGAGATCTGAGAACGCGGCCGACCGAACCGCCGGGCCGGCACGCTCAGCGGCGGCGCAGGAAGTGGATGAACTCGTCGGCTTCGGTCGACTGCTCGACCAGTTCGTTACCGGTCTGGCGCGCGAAAGCCTGGAAGTCGCGCATCGACCCGGGGTCGGTCGACACCACCTTCAGCACGTCGCCGCTGCGCATGTCGGCGAGCGCCTTCTTGGCCTTGAGGATCGGCAGCGGGCAGTTCAGGCCGCGGGTGTCGATCTCTTTTTCAGCTTGCATGGAAGCAGTTCCTCTGTGCGTGAAATGGGGGTCGCGGCCGCTCAGGCCGGAAAGACGCCGGTCGACAGATAGCGGTCGCCGCGATCGCAGACGATGAAGACGATGGTCGCGTTCTCGACCTTGCGCGCCACCTGCAGCGCGACCCAGCAGGCGCCGGCGGCCGAGATGCCGGCGAACAGACCCTCCTCGCGGGCCAGCCGGCGCGCCATGTCCTCGGCATCCGGCTGCGTGACGTCGATCGTCTCGTCGATCCAGGTCGGGTCGTAGATCTTCGGCAGGTATTCCGTCGGCCACTTGCGGATGCCGGGGATGCGCGAGCCCTCGCCCGGCTGCGCGCCGATCACCCGGATCGCCGGCGACTGTTCCTTCAGAAAGCGTGACACGCCGGTGATGGTGCCGGTCGTGCCCATCGCGCTCACGAAGTGCGTCACCTGCCCGGCGGTATCGCGCCAGATCTCGGGCCCGGTGGTCTCGTAGTGCACACGCGGGTTGTCGGCATTGGCGAACTGGTCGAGCACCCGGCCCTTGCCATCGCGCTGCATCTGCTCGGCCAGGTCGCGCGCGTACTCCATGCCGCCCGAACGCGGCGTGAGGATCAGTTCGGCGCCGTAGGCCTTCATGGTCTGGGCACGCTCGACGCTGAGGTCCTCCGGCATGATCAACAGCATGCGGTAGCCTCGGAGCGCCGCCGCCATGGCGAGCGCGATGCCGGTGTTGCCCGAGGTCGCCTCGATCAGGGTGTCGCCGGGGCGGATTTCGCCGCGCTGCTCGGCACTGCGGATCATCGAGATGGCGGGCCGGTCCTTCACCGAGCCGGCCGGGTTGTTGCCCTCGAGCTTGCCGAGAACGACATTGCCGCGACGGTCGTTGTCGGCCCCGGGCAGCCGCATCAGGCGCACCAGCGGGGTCTTGCCGATCACGTCTTCGAGCGTGTCGTAGCGGGGCGTGGGCTCGCGCATGTATCCTCCTCGGGGCATTGTCGCAGGGGCTCGCGACACCGGTCGCAGCGTTGCCGTTCACCGCAGCACGGGCACGGTGTTGCGCAGGACCGGCGTGCGGCCTCGATAGAATGGCGGCATGCCCCGGTGGTGAAATTGGTATACACGATGGACTCAAAATCCATTGCCGCAAGGCGTGCCGGTTCAAGTCCGGCCCGGGGCACCACCCTCTGATCCCGAAAACGTGCCACGCCCCGGCGTGCGACTCGTGGCATCTCACGACCCGGCACAACTGCCCTCGAACGGAACTGCGCATGCCTTCGTTGCCCCCGGTCACCCAGGCCCTCTTGCTGATCAACGTCGCGGCCTTCTTCCTCGACCAGATCCTCGGGCGCCAGCTGACGTTGTGGTTGGCCCTGTGGCCGATCGGGCCCAACTTCATGCCCTGGCAAGTGGCCACCTACGGCTTCCTGCACGGCAGCTTCGTGCACCTGTTCTTCAACATGCTCGGGCTGTGGATGTTCGGCTCGGAACTCGAGCGGGTGTGGGGCCAGAAGCGCTTCATCCAGTTCTATGCGGCCAGCGTGCTGAGTGCGGCGCTGATGCAGTTGCTCGTCAACTTCCTGATCGGATCGTTCGTGCCGACCGTGGGCGCCTCGGGCGGACTCTTCGGCCTGCTGCTCGCGTTCGGGATGACCTTTCCGAACCGCACCATCACGCCGCTGATCCCGCCAATCCCGATGCCGGCCAAGGTGTTCGTCGCCATCTACGGCGGGCTCGAACTCTTTCTCGGCGTGACCGGCACCCAGCAGGGCGTGGCGCACTTCGCCCACCTCGGCGGCATGCTCGGCGGCTTTCTGATGATCCGGTACTGGCGCGGCATGCCGCCCTTCGGCCGGCACCGCTGAGCAAAGTCCCTGCATCACGCGGGGTCAACCCGAACCCTCATGCTGGGTCTCGAACTCAGCCTCGGGAGGCCGGCATGTTTCCAGGTCACGTCGACGCCGCGCACGCCCCGCGTCTGGCCGGCTGGTGCACCGCACTGGCGCTGTTCGGCCTGATTGCCGCCACGGCACCGGTCTGGGCGGCGGATCCAAGCTCAGACGCCGGGGCCACGCCCGCCCCCACCGCCACCCCGGACCCGGGCGTGGCGGCCACCCGGGCCGCACTCGAGCGCGCCAGGGCGACCGTCGTGGGGGTGCAGGTCACCGCCGTCGAATCGGCCCGCTCGGCGCGCACGCTCGGCACTGAGCGGCGCGGCTCCGGGGTATTGATCGATGCCGACGGGCTGGTCCTGACGATCGGCTACCTGATCCTCGAGGCCGACCGGGTCGACCTGGTGCTGGCCGACCGGCGCGTCGTGCCGGCCCGGGTGGTGGCCTACGACCTCGCTTCGGGCTTCGGCCTGGTGCAGGCGCTGACGCCGGTCAAGCTGGCGCCGGCGCGGCTGGGCGACTCGGCCGCGGTGTCGCGCAACGAGCCGCTGTTGATCGCGAGCGGAGGTCGCCAGGGCGACGTCAGCCTGGCGCGGATGGTGTCGCGGCGCCCTTATTCGGGCTACTGGGAGTACCACATCGACGGCGCGCTCTTCACCGCGCCGGTGCGTACCGACCACAGCGGCGCGGCGCTCTTCAACGCCGACGGCGAACTGCTCGGGATCGGTTCGCTGGTGCTGGCCGACGCCATGGGCAGCGGCCAGGGCCGGCTGCCGGGCAATATGTTCGTGCCGGTCGACTTGCTCAAGCCCATCCTCGGCGAGCTGCGCACCCGTGGCACATCCAAGGGCAGCGAGCGGGCCTGGCTCGGCGTCAACTGTGTCGAGCACGAAGGCAGCGTGCGCGTCTTGCGCGTCACGCCCGACAGTCCCGGCGAGAACGCCGGCCTGCAACCCGGCGACCGCATCCTGAGCATCGACGGCACCGACGTGGCCGACCTCGAATCGTTCTACAAGGCGCTGTGGCGCAACGAGGTTGCCGAGCGCGACGTGCGCTTGCAGATCCGCCGCGGCAGCGTCGACCAGACGATCGAGGTGCATACACAGGACCGCATGAAGACGCTGAGCAAGCCGCAGGGGATCTAGTTCGGTCACGGCCATCAGCCCTGGCGCAGTCCCTCGGCGACGGTCGGGTAGCGCAGCGCGAGCCGCAATTCCCCCTTGAGCCGCCGATTGTCGAGCCGGCGCGACTCGCCCATGAAGCTCAGCTGCATCGCTGACATCTGCCGCGCGGCGTCGACACGATCGATCCGCGGCGGGCGCGGCAGACCGCACAACTCGGCGGCCAGGTCGAAATAGTCGCCCATGCGCAGCTCGGTGTCGTCGCTGACGTGGATGGCACGCAGGTTGGGGCCGCGGTGCAGCGCCACGATGCAGGCCCGCGCCAGGTCGTCGGCGTGGATGTGGTTGGTGTAGACATCGTCGGCACCCGTCAGCACCGGCGTGCCGCGCAACAGGCGCTCGCGTGGATGGCCGCCCGGGCGGTCGCTGGCGTAGATGCCGGGCACCCGCAGGATCGTCAGCGCGATGCCCCGCGCCCGGGCATGCAGACGCAGGCACGTCTCGGCGTCGACGCGCCGGCGCGCACGCGCCGTGGCGGGTGCGAGCGCACGGGTCTCGTCGATGCGCGCGCCATCGCAGTCGCCGTAGACCCCGCTCGTGCTCACGTACACGATCCGCCGCGGCGCGGCCCGCCGCGCCAGCGCCTGCAGCAGCACGCGGGTCCGGCGGTCGGTGTCGCCCTCCCCCGGCGGCGGAGCCAGGTGCAGCACGGCATCGGCCAGCCCGCCGAGCCGCGCCAGGGTCTCGGGCCGGTCGAGATCGCCGACGACCGGCCGGACCCCGGCCGCGCGCAGTTCCGACACCCGCCCGAGGCTCGAGGTCAAGCCGAGCACCGCCCATCCATTCCCGATGCTGCGCGCGACCCGCAGACCGATATCGCCGCATCCGACAATCAGCAGCACCGGCCGACGGAAGCGGGCGGGCAGGGGCAGGAAGGGCATGGCGGGCACGGGCAAAATCGGCGCCCGAGTCTAAGAGCCTCGAACCCGCCTCGGAGCGCCGATCCGCGCCCGCATCCGCCGACTCCTGCAGGACCGCCCCATGCCGTTCACCGTCACCGTGCTGCCGAGCGGGCGCAGTTTCAGCGTCGAGCGCGACGAGCCGATCCTGCTCGCCGCGATCCGCCAGGGCGTCGGCCTGCCTTACGGCTGCAAGGACGGCGCCTGCGGATCCTGCAAGTGCCGGCTGGTCGAGGGCCGGGTAATCCACGGCGCGCACTCGGCGAGTGCGCTCAGCGTCGCCGAGGAGGCCGCCGGCCTGACGCTGACCTGCCAGGCCGCGCCGCAGACCGATGTCGTGCTCGAGGCGCGCACCGTCGCCGGGGTCGGCGACTTTCCGGTCCGCAAGATGCCCACGCGGGTGATCTCGATCGAGCGGCCCGCCCCCGACGTGGCGATCCTGTCGATGCAGCTGCCGGCCAACGACGTGCTGCGCTACCGGGCCGGGCAGTACATCGAGTTCCTCCTGGCCGACGGCGCCCGACGCAGCTACTCGATGGCCAACGCCCCGCATACCGTCGGCGACCGGCCTGCGATCGAGCTGCACGTCCGCTGGATGCCCGGCGGGCGCTTCACCGACCACGTCTTCCGGGTCATGAAGCCGAAGGACATCCTGCGCATCGAAGGCCCGTTCGGCACCTTCTTCCTGCGCGAGGACTCGAGCGCGCCGATCGTGCTGCTGGCCTCGGGCACCGGCTTTGCGCCGATCAAGGCGATCCTCGAGCACATTCGTCTCGAGGCGATCGCTCGGCCGGTTCATTTGTACTGGGGCTGCCGCGCGCGGGCCGACCTCTACATGCACGACTGGGCCCAGCGCATGGCGAGCGAGATGCCGGAGCTGCACTACGTGCCGGTGCTGTCCGAACCCGCGGCCGGCGACGACTGGCACGGCCGCACGGGCTTCGTCCACCACGCGTTGATGGCCGACCTGCCTGACCTGTCGCGCTTCGAGGTCTATGCCTGTGGCGCGCCGGTCATGGTCGATTCTGCGCGGCGGGATCTGGTCGAGGCGTGCGGGCTTTCGCTCGACGCGTTCTACGCCGACGCCTTCACCTCCGAGGCCGACAAGCACCGCGCGCCTGTCGCCTGAACGCGTCGCCGGCGCCCCGCGGCGCCGGCCGATATCGCGTGCCCGGGGGACAATGCGGTCCGCGCGCGCCCGCAACCGGGTGCCGACCGCGACGCTCCATTCCCACTTTTTACAGCGTCCCCATGGCCACCATCCTGCAACACCTGCCCGTCGGCGAGAAGGTCGGCATCGCCTTCTCCGGAGGCCTGGACACCAGCGCCGCGCTCCACTGGATGCGCAACAAGGGTGCCGTGCCCTACGCCTACACCGCCAACCTCGGGCAGCCCGACGAACCCGACTACGACGAGATCCCGCGCAAGGCGATGCAGTACGGCGCCGAGCAGGCTCGCCTGGTCGACTGCCGCAGCCAGCTCGTCGGCGAGGGCATCGCGGCGCTGCAGAGCGGGGCCT
>JBDSZM010000238.1:0-4928 GCA_039925165.1 Burkholderiaceae bacterium | reverse complement strand
CCTGCAGGATGCGCGGGTTGTCGGCCTGGCCGCTGCGCCGCTGGAGCAGCGCCTCGCCTTCCTCGCGGCCGTCGCGGCCGAAGTGCTTGTGCAGCAGGTAGACCATCGCCCACAGGTGGCGGCCTTCTTCGACGTTGATCTGGAACAGGTTGCGCAGGTCGTACATGCTGGGCGCGGTGAGACCGAGGTGGCGCTGCTGCTCGACCGACGCCGGCTCGGTATCGCCCTGGGTGACGATGATGCGGCGCAGGTTGGCCCGGTACTCGCCCGGGATCTCCTGCCAGGCGGACTCGCCCTTGTGGTCGCCGAAGTGGATCTTGCGGTTCGGGTCGCCCGGGTTCAGGAAGATGCCCCAGCGGTAGTCGGGCATCTTGACGTGGCCGAACTGCGCCCAGCCCTGCGGGTCGACGCTGACCGCGGTGCGCAGGTAGACGTCGAGGTTCTGGCTGCCCTCGGGACCCATGTCGTCCCACCACGACAGGAAGCTCGGCTGCCACTGCTCGAGCGCGCGCTGCAGCGTGCGGTCGTCGTTCAGGTTGACGTTGTTGGGGATCTTCTGCGCGTAATCGATGGTGGACATTTTGTCGTAGCTCCTAAGTCGGTGAATTCAGGAATCTCTGCGGGCGTTCGGCATCGGGTGGGTCAGTGGCCGTAGCGAGCGGGTCGAGCAGGAGGCAATGGCCCGCCCGATCAAACGCGGTTCCAGTCGAAGGCGGCCTTGTCGCCCTTGCCGTAGACCTTGAGCGCGCCCTTCTCGCCGACCGCGTTGGGGCGCTGGAAGATCCAGTTCTGCCAGGCGGTCAGTCGGCCGAAGACGCGGGTGTGCAGGTTCTCGGGGCCGTTGAAGCGCAGGTTGGCCTCCAGCCCGGTGAGTGCGTCCGGGCTCATCGAGATGCGCTCCTCGATCGCGATGCGGGTCTCGTCGGCCCAGTCGATGTCGTCGGGGTTGCTCGTCACCAGGCCGAGCGCGAACGCGGCGTCGGCGTCGAGCGGCTCGCCCAGGCGCGCGCGCACGGCATCGAGCGCCGAGGCTTCGTCGCAATAGCGGCGCTGCAGCCGGCTCTGGCCCGTCGCCATCGGATAGGTCCCGAAGTTGAGTTCGCCGACGCTGAGCATCGGTGCCCGCGCCGGGTCGTCGGGCAGCGCCAGCATGTAGATGCGGTCGCACGCCAGCGCCAGTTCGAGCAGGCTGCCGGCGAAGCACGACCCCGGCTCGATGAGTGCGAAGAGGCTGCGCGAGGACACGTCAAGGCGGCTGAAGGTGCGGCGCAGCAGGCCGGTCGTCTCGCGCACCAGCCAGTGGTCGCGGTGCGCCGCCAGCGTCACGTCCATCGCCAGCACCGCGGCGGGGTCGCCCTCGGTTTTGACGAGCCAGGTGCCGATGTCGAGCTCGTTGGTGCGCATCGACAAGATCGCGTCTTCCAGCTCGCGCGCCATCTGCAACGGGTACCAGCCGGCACCGGTGGCGACGATGGCCGCGATGTCGGTCGGCTGCACGCCGGTAGGAGCGCGAACCGTCCAGGTCGCGGTGCGGCGCGCGCGGTCGATCTCGACCGTGACGTGGGTGTAGTGCAGCGCGTCGGGCTCGATGCGGCAGGCCAGCGGGGTCAGGGCGATGCCCTGCGCATCGGCCGGCCGGTCGCTGCCGGCGGCGAGTTGCAACGCGCGTTCCTGCACCTTGGCGGCGAACTGCAGCGGCTTGGCGATCTCGTCGACCAGCCGCCAGTCCTTCGCCTTCTGGCCGCGCACACCCTCGGCGCTGGTGCAGAACAGGTCGGCCAGGTCATGGCGCACCTTGCGCTTGTCGGTCACGCGGGTCAGGCCACCGGTGCCCGGCAGCACGCCGAGCAGCGGCACCTCGGGCAGGCTCACGGCGCTGCTGCGGTCGTCGACCAGGATGATCTCGTCGCAGGCCAGCGCCAGCTCGTAGCCGCCGCCGGCGCAGGCGCCGTTGACGGCGGCGAGGAACTTGAGCCCGCTGTGGCGGCTGCTGTCTTCGAGGCCGTTGCGGGTCTCGTTGGTGAACTTGCAGAAATTCACTTTCCAGGCGTGGCTGCTGACGCCCAGCATGTAGATGTTGGCGCCCTAGCAGAACACCTTGTCCCTGGCGCTGGTGACGACCACGGTGCGCACCTCGGGGTGCTCGAAGCGGACCCGGTTGATCGCATCGTTGAGCTCGATGTCGACGCCGAGGTCATAGCTGTTGAGCTTGAGCTTGTAGCCCGGACGCAGCCCCGCGTTCTCGTCGAAGTCGGCTGCCAGTGTCGCGACCGGGCCTTCGAACTTGAGCGTCCAGTGACGGTAGCGGGCGGGATCGGTCCGGTAGTCGACGCGTGACGTATCCATGGTGAGCTTCTCCAAGTGATGCAGTAAAGTGCCGTAGGGTGGCGATCCTTAACGCGCACTTTAATGCTTATATGGCCCTTTCGTCAAGTGCTTTCCTGCATAAGACTTCGTTCCGGCAGTCCGAGCGCCTCGCGGACCATGGTGCGCAGGGCAGCAAAAGTGGCTTCCAGTGGCGCCGCACTGGTATCGAGCCGGAACTCCGCCTTCGAGTAGAACGCCGCCCGCCCGGCCAGGATCCCCTTGAGGTCGGACATCGCTTCCTTGTTGCCGGCCATCGGCCGCAGATCGCCCTGGGCGGTGACGCGCTGCATGTGGTCCTGCGGATCGGCGTGTAGCCACACCGTGGTGCAGTGCGCGAGCAGCAGGTTGAAGGTCGCAGGGTCCGAGACCAGCCCGCCCGGCGTGGCGATGACCGCCTCGGGATAGATCTGGATCGCCTCTTCCATGGCGCGGCGCTCATAGCGGCGGTAGGCGTTCTGGCCGTAGAGCGCCTGGATCTCGTTGATCGAGCAGCCGGCAAACTTCTCGATCTCGCGGCTCAGCTCGACGAAGGGGAATCCGAGGTCATCGGCCAGGCGCCGGCCGAGGGTCGTTTTGCCGGCGCCGCGCAGGCCCACCAGGGCGATCCTCGACCCGCGCTCGGAGCGCCCGCGCCCGTGGGCCCCGCCGGTTCCGAGCAGTTCGCCGATCGACTCGCGCACCCGGCGCAACGTCGCCTCGTCGGCGTGCTCGAGCAGCTCGCGGATCATCAGCCACTCCGGCGAGCGGGTGGTGGCGTCGCCGAGCAGTTCGGCCAGGCTGCACTTGAGCGCCTGTGCCACCTGCAGCAGCACCAGCACCGAGGCGTTGCCGACACCGTACTCGAGGTTGGCGAGGTGGCGCTCCGAGACATCGGCGGCAACCGACAACGCGCGTCGGGTCATGCCGCGGCGCGCGCGCAGGGTGCGGGCACGGTCGCCCAGACCGACCAGGAAGGGGTGCTTGGCCGCCGTATCACCGGGACGTGCAGTGTCCGCGGTCGACGGGCCGTCGGCAGCCACGTCGGCGATTGGAACCGTCGGGGTTGACGCCGACTCACGCAATATAGTGCTTGACATCTTGGCTGAGCACTCGTAAAGTTCAGTCAAGCACAATACTGCACATCGATCGAACTGGCAAGCGCGACACAGACCCTCCCGGCGCTTGCGAAGCTGCCGAGACTGCACCGATCTGCGCTGTCTGCTCGTCACTCCGGAGAACCCGATGCCGATCACCTCCGCCACCGGCCCCGCCGAGCCCGCCGTCGAGGCGCCGCCGGCGCGCTTCAACTGTGCCGCGCACCTGCTGGCCGCGAATGCCGGGCGGCCGGACAAGCTGGCCTTCGTCGATGACCAGCGGGCGCTGACGTTTGCGCAGCTCGACGACCAGGTGCGTCGCATGGCCGCCGGATTGCGCGGGCTCGGCCTGCGGCGCGAGGAGCGGGTGTTGCTGCTGATGCTGGACGGCATCGACTGGCCGGTCGCCTTTCTGGGGGCGATTCATGCGGGCCTGGTGCCGGTGGCGGTCAATACGCTGCTGACCGCCGACGACTACGCCTACATGCTCGAGCATTCGCGCGCCCAGGCGGTGCTCGTGTCGGGGGCGCTGGTGCCGGCGCTGGTGGCCGCGATGACGCGGTCCGAGCACGAGGTCGGGCACGTCATCGTCTCGCGACCCATCGCACCGCTGCGCGACGGGCCGGCGCCGGAGGTCGAGTTCCAGGCCTTCCTCGCGGCGCAGGCGCCGGCCGGGCAGCCCGCGCCCACGGCGGCCGACGATCCTGCCTTCTGGCTTTATTCATCAGGCTCCACCGGCCGGCCCAAGGGCACGGTGCACACCCACGCCAACCCCTACTGGACGACCGAGCTGTATGCCAAGGCCGTGCTCGGGCTGCGCGAGTCCGACGTCTGCTTCTCGGCCGCCAAGCTGTTTTTCGCCTATGGCCTCGGCAATGCGCTGACCTTCCCGATGAGCGTGGGCGCGACCACGATCCTGATGCCGGACCGGCCGACGCCCGACGCCGTGTTCGAGCGCTGGACCGGCGCTGCCGGCGGGCCGGCACGTGACCTGCGACCGACCGTCTTCTACGGCGCACCGACCGGCTTCGCCGGGATGCTGGCGAGCCCGCAACTGCCGGCGCGCGAGGCGGTTGCCTTGCGGCTGGTGTCGTCCGCCGGAGAGGCCCTGCCGGCCGACCTGGGCGAGCGCTTCCGGCGTCACTTCGGGGTCGACATCGTCGACGGCATCGGTTCGACCGAAATGCTGCACATCTTCATCTCGAATCGGCCCGAACGGGTGCGCTACGGCAGCACCGGCTGGCCGGTGCCGGGCTATGCGATCGAGCTGCGCGGCGACGCCGGCGCGGCGGTGCCCGACGGCGAGACGGGCGACCTCTACATCCACGGGCCGAGCGCCGCCCTGATGTACTCGGGCAACCGCGAGAAGACCCGCGACACCTTCCAGGGCGGCTGGACCAAGAGCGGCGACAAGTACGTGCGCAACGCTGACGGCAGCTATACCTACAGCGGCCGCAGCGACGACATGCTCAAAGTCAGCGGCATCTA
>JBDSZM010000237.1:0-6281 GCA_039925165.1 Burkholderiaceae bacterium | reverse complement strand
CTCGCGCGCCGGGGGGTGAAGGAAGTCACCCTGCTCGGCCAGAACGTCAACGCCTACCGCGGCCCGATGGGCGACAGCGCCGACATCGCCGACTTCGCGCTGCTGATCGAGTACGTCGCGCGCATCGACGGCATCCAGCGCATTCGCTACACGACCAGCCATCCGAACGAGTTCACGCAGCGCTTGATCGACGTCTACGCGCGCGTTCCGCAGCTGGTCAACCACCTGCACCTGCCGGTGCAGCACGGCAGCGACCGCATCCTGATGGCCATGAAGCGCGGGTATACCGCGATGGAGTTCAAGAGCACGGTGCGCAAGCTGCGCGCGGTGCGCCCCGACATCCTGCTGTCGAGCGACTTCATCGTCGGGTTTCCGGGCGAGACCGACGACGACTTCGAGCGGACCATGAAGCTGATCGACGAGGTCGGTTTCGACTTCAGCTTCAGCTTCGTCTTCAGCCCGCGCCCCGGCACCCCGGCCGCCAACCTGCGCGACGACACGCCAGCGGCGGCGAAGCTCGCGCGGCTGCACCGCCTGCCCGAGTTGCTCGACCGGCGCCAGGCGCAGCAGCGTCCCCAGGTCGACATCCGCTTTCCCGAGATCGAGAAGTTCGACCACCTGCCGCCGGCGCGCGTGCAGGGCGTGAGCGCCTTCGTCTCGATCATGGAAGGCTGCTCCAAGTACTGCAGCTACTGCGTCGTGCCCTATACCCGCGGCGAGGAGGTCTCGCGTCCGCTCGAGGCGGTGCTGGCCGAGATCGGCACCCTGGCGCGCCAAGGGGTCAAGGAAGTGACGCTGCTCGGCCAGAACGTCAATGCCTACCGCGGCACGGTGGCCGCGCTCGACGATGGGGAGAGCGCCGACTTCGCGCTGCTGATCGAGCACGTCGCCCGCATCCCCGGCCTGCAGCGCATCCGCTACACGACCAGTCACCCGAACGAGTTCACGCAGCGCCTGATCGACGTTTATGCCCGGGTGCCGCAACTCGTCAACCACCTGCACTTGCCGGTGCAACACGGCAGCGACCGCATCCTGGCGGCAATGAAGCGCGGCTATACGGCCATGGAGTTCAAGAGCACGGTGCGCAAGCTGCGCGCGGTGCGGCCAGACATCCGCCTGTCTAGCGACTTCATCGTCGGTTTTCCGGGCGAGACCGAGGCCGACTTCGAGCGCACGATGGCGCTGATCGACGAGGTCGGGTTCGACTTCAGCTACAGCTTCCTTTACAGCCCACGTCCCGGCACGCCGGCGGCGTCGCTGCCCGACGACACGCCGCACGACGTCAAGCTGGCCCGGCTGCACCGCCTGCAGGCGGTGATCGAGGCCGGCGGCCGGCGCATCGGCCAGTCGCTGGTGGGCAGCGTGCAGCAGGTGCTGGTCGAAGGCCCGTCGACCAAGGACGCGAGCGAATGGACCGGTCGCACCGAGTGCAACCGCTCGGTCAATTTCAAGGCCGACGCCAACCCGGTCGGGTTGCTGGCGCCGGTGCGCATCACCGACGCGAACCCGCATTCGCTGCGCGGCACGTGGCTGGGATGCGCGACGCCCGAGGCCGTCTCGGCCGCTTGAGACGCCGTGAACGAACCCGCCACGCCCGCGCATCCCGCCGCGACGCACGCCCTGTGCGTTGCAAATACCCGCCGGGCCGCTCGGCACGTCGGCGCTTTGCGCCTTGATCGGGCGCGCCGCGACGCTGTGCTCGGGTGCGCGGGATTCATATACGGCCGCTGAGCCGATGACGCCGTCCCACGGGCCCGGGCGCCTGCTCCCCGGGCTGGCGACCGCCGTGGCCTATGCGCTGGTGGGGTTCGCGGCATTGCGGCTCGCGGTCCCGCCGGGATATGCGAGCCCGCTGTATCCGTCGGCCGGCATCGCGGTGGTGGCGGTGCTGGTCTATGGCCGCTGGATGCTGCCGGCGGTGGCGTTCGGCGCGTTGATCGTCAACCTCACGCTGGCGATCCAGCACGGCCAGGTCGGACCCGCGGGGTGGGCCAGCGCGGGCGGTACCGCCGCTTCGGCCGCATTGCAGGCCGCCGTCGGCGCGCTGCTGGTGCGGCGCCACGTGCAGCAGCCGCTGGCGTTGGCCGAAGCGCGAGACGTGGCGCTGTTCTTCTTTCTGGCGGCGCCGGTCGCGTGCGTCGTCGGCGCCACCGTCTCGACCCTGGCGCTCGGGCTCTCGGGCGTCGTCCCGCGCTCCGAACTCGCGCTGCACTGGCTGACCTGGTGGGGTGGGGATGCGCTCGGCACCCTCATCGGCGCGCCGATCGCGCTGGCGCTCATCGGCAGTCCGCGCTCGCAGTGGGTGCCGCGCCGGCTCACGGTGGCGCTGCCGCTGGCGGCGGTGACGGCGCTGCTGGCTCTCGGCATCTCGCAGCTCGCGCGCTGGGACGCCGAACGGTTGCGCAACGCCTTCGAACGCGATGCCGGGATCGTCTCGGCGTCGCTCGCCAACCGGATGCTCGAGCCGCTGCACGCGCTCGAGGCGCTGCGTGGCTTTGCAGTCGCGTCGCCGCAGTTGCGCCGAGTTCAGGTCCACGACGTCACCGCGCCCTGGCTGCGCTCCGGAAATCTGCAGGCGATGGGCTGGAGCGCGTGGGTGGTGCGCGACCAAGTGCCCGCGCTCGAGGCCGCGGCCCGTGCCGAGGGCTACGACGGCTATCGCGTCTTCGACCGCGGGGACCCGGCCACGCTGGCGCAGCGCCTGATGCAGCCGGCGATGGCGTTGCGCTACATCGAACCGTTGCGCGGCAACGAGGGCGCGCTGGGGGTCGACTCGACGTCCATCCCAGTCGCCCGCCAGGCGATCTTGGCCACCATCGACAGCGGCGAACCCGCGGTTTCGGCCGGATTCCGCCTGACCCAGCACGGGCTGGACGGCGCGCCGACCGGTGTCGTGTTCTACCAGGCCGTCTATGCCGGCAACCCGGGCAACCCGGCGGCGCGCCGGGTTGCGCTGCGCGGGGTCGCCTTCGTCACGCTGGCGGTCGATGCGGTGCTCGACGACGCGCTGCGCCAGTTGCCGCGCTACCTGCGGGTGTGCGTCGTCGACACCACCACCGCCACGGCGCCGCAACGGCTGGGTGGTGCGCCGGGCTGCGAGAGGCGGCAACCGCTGCTCCAGCGCGCGAGCGCCCTGTCTCTGGCCGGCCGCGAGTGGACGCTCAGCGTGCAGGCCGATCCGGCCGACCTGCCCGATGCGCGCCCGATCGACACCTGGCTGTATTCCGGCATCGGCCTGATGTCCGCGGCCATGCTGGGTGCACTGCTGCTGATCGTCACCGGCCGGACGCAGCGCATCGCGGCGGCCGTGAGCCAGCGCACCGCGGACCTGCAAGCCGAAGTGGCCGAGCGGGAAATGGCACAAGCGGCGATGCGCGAAAGCGAGCAGCGCTTCCGCAACATCTTCAACAACGTGCCGATCGGGGTCGTCTATACCGATCTGCAAGGCAATGTGAAGCAGGCCAATCCGCAGTTCCTGCAGCTCGTCAACTACACCGAGGCGCAGCTGGTCTCGATGCCGGCCAGCGACTATACGGATGAGGCCGACTACGCCCAGGCAGCCGAGCTGACCCAGCAGCTCATCGACGGGCAGATTCCGATCTATCGGCAACATTGCCGTTACCTGACGCGGGACGGGCGCACGGTGTGGGCACGCGCCACGGTGTCGGTGCTGCGTGACGCCGAGGGTGCGCCGCAGCGCATCGTGCGCGTCATGGAAGACGTGACCGAGCACCTGCGACTGCAGGACGCCGAGAATGCGCGCGACGTCGCCGAGGCTGCCAACCAGGCCAAGAGCGAGTTCCTGTCGCGCATGAGCCATGAATTGCGGACGCCCCTCAACGCAATGCTCGGTTTCGCCCAGCTGCTCGAGATGGACCGTCGCAATCCCCTGGCGCCGCACCAGCGGCAATGGATCGCGCAGGTGCAGCGCGCCGGCTGGCATCTGCTCGAGATGATCAACGACGTGCTCGACCTGTCGCGCATCGAATCCGGCAACCTGCGGCTGCAGCACGAGGCGCTGAACCTGACGGAGATCGTCAACTCCGCCGTCGCCATGACGGCGGCCAGCGCGGAGCAGCGCGGCATCGCGCTGCGACTCGACCTGGCGCCCGGCGCATCGACCGTGCTGGGCGATGCAACCCGGATCCTGCAGATCCTCATCAACCTGCTGAGCAACGCCGTCAAGTACAACCACGACGGCGGCCGGATCGACGTCGCCAGTCGGCTGCGCGGCAGCGATGCGGTCGAGATCGTCGTCGCCGACACCGGTCTGGGCATGACCTCGGAGCAGCTGGCCGGCCTGTTCCAGCCCTTCAACCGGCTCGGTCGCGAGCGCTCGGCACAGGAAGGCACCGGCATCGGCCTGGTCGTCAGCCTGCGCCTGGCCGAACTGATGGGCGGCGCGCTCGAGGCGCGCGCGCAGCCCGGCGCGGGCGCCGCTTTCACCCTCACCCTGCCCTGCGTGATCGACCCGGACACGGTGCGCTCGGCGCTTGATGACATGGCGCCGTCGGCGGCGCGCTATCACCGTCGCAGCGTGCTCTATGTCGAAGACAACGAGACCAACGTCGAGGTGATGCGCGGCGTGCTCGCCCAGCGGCCGCAGATCAGCCTCGAGGTCTCGATCAACGGTCTCGACGCGCTGGCCGCGGTGCGCCAGCGCCGGCCCGACCTGATCCTGCTCGACATGCACCTGCCCGACATCAGCGGCCTGGAACTGCTGCGGCACCTGAAGGCGAACGCCGACACGTCCGCGATTCCGATCGTGGCGGTGTCCGCGGACGCCCTGGCCGACCAGGTCGACGAGGCGCTCGATGCCGGCGCCACCGGCTACATCACCAAGCCGGTCAACGTCGGGGAACTCCTGGGGCTGCTCGACAATCTGCTGGGGGCGGTGGCGTCCCGATTCGGTTAGGCGCCGGGCGTGAGGAAGGGCCGGTCAGCGGCCGTTCAGGCATTTAGCACTCGCACTTCGTGAGTGCTAATATGAAACGGAACAAAAGGGTTTTCCCGGAGTCAGATCGTCCATGAACCTGTCTACTGCCCAAGCTCTCAGCGTCCGCGACCCGTGGGCGATGGTGCCGTCGCTCGGCAATCTCGACGCCTACATTTCCAACGCGAACCGGATTCCGCTGCTGACGCACGAAGAAGAAGCCTCGAGCGCCCGGCGCCTGCGCGACCATGGCGACCTCGAAGCCGCCGGCCGGCTGGTGCTGTCGCACCTGCGGCTGGTGGTGTCGATTTCGCGCCAGTACCTGGGCTACGGGCTGCCGCACGGCGACCTGATCCAGGAAGGCAACATCGGCCTGATGAAGGCGGTCAAGCGCTTCGATCCCGAGCATGGCGTGCGCCTGGTGAGCTACGCCATGCACTGGATCAAGGCCGAGATCCACGAGTACATCCTGAAGAACTGGCGCATGGTCAAGCTCGCCACGACCAAGGCGCAGCGCAAGCTCTTCTTCAATCTTCGCTCGATGAAGCAGCGCCTGAAGTCGACCTCGGCCGATGCCGACACCCACCGCGCCAGCCTGACCCAGGGCGAAGTCGACACCATGGCGCGCAAGCTGGGAGTCAAGCGCGAAGAGGTTCTGGAGATGGAAACCCGGCTGTCGGGCGGCGACGTGGCGCTCGAGCCGCAGAACGACGACAGCGAGGAGTCGTTCGCTCCGATCGCCTACCTGGCCGACGAGACCCACGAGCCGAGCCAGGTCCTGGAAGCTCGCAACCGCGACTGGCTGGCCGGCGACGGGATCGCGCTCGCGCTGGACGCGCTCGACGCACGCAGCCGGCGCATCGTCGAGGAGCGCTGGCTCAAGGTCAACGACGACAGTTCGGGCGGCATGACACTGCACGACCTGGCGGGCGAGTACGGCGTGAGCGCGGAGCGGATCCGCCAGATCGAGGTGGCAGCGATGAAGAAGATGCGCAAGGCGCTGGCCGAGGCCGTCTGAGACCCCGGTCCGGCGGCCAGTATCAAGCCGCCGCCAGCAGCGTCTTCAGGTCGGCGGCCAGGGCGTCGGCCCCGCTGCCGTAGCGTACGAACAGCCGGATACGCCCCGAGCGGTCGAACACGTACGAACCTGCGGTGTGATCGACGGTATAGGTGCCGTCGGTCTTGCCCGGCACCTTGGCGAAGAAGACCTTGAATTCCTTGGCGGTGGCAGTCGTCTGTTCCGGCGTGCCGCGCAGCGCGACGAAGCTCGGATCGAAGCTCTCCACATAGCCTTTCAGCAGCGCCGGCGTGTCGCGCTGCGGATCGACGGTGATGAAGATGCCCTGCA
>JBDSZM010000236.1:0-3213 GCA_039925165.1 Burkholderiaceae bacterium | reverse complement strand
GGGATCGCGTGCATCGTGCTGCGCCACGCCGCCCGGCCGGCCCGATGGCGGGCGCGGCCGGTCGAAGGCGGGCGGGCGCTGCTGCGCCATCTCCTCGCGCTCGCTCCGCGCGCGCACCAGCAGGTCGTCGAGCGCGTCCGGATCGACGCCTTTCAGCACGCAGAAGTTGGCGCGCGTGAGCGTCGTCGTCTCGTGGTCGCGCAGCAACCCGGCGCGATTGCGGTGCTGCGTCTCTTCGAGCGCGCGATGCTCGTCCTCGACCGCCCGGCGCTCGTCCTGGTTGCCGCGCCGGCGTGCCAGCTCGGTGGCCGCGACGGCGCGGTGCTCCTCGCTGATCGGCTCGACCGCCACGCCATCGAGGTCGTGGCGCTGGCCGAGCCGCGTGATCGCGAGCAGGTAGCCGGTGCTGCCGGTGTAGCGGTGCAGGAAGGCCGACAACGCGCGGCGCGTAAAGAGGCCCGGCGCGCGCTGCTGGATATCGGTCTGGATGCGCAGCTTGAGCGGCTTGGGCGCGCCCGCGAAGAGCGCCGGGAACAGCGCCTTCAGGCGCTGCGCGCACTCGGCCGGGCTGAGCGTCGGGATGGCTGGAGCGCCCGGGGCGGTGGCCGGTTCGGCGCCCTCCGCACTGGCGGCGGCAACGCCCGCATCGTTCTCGGCCGCGGGTGCGGCCGCATCGGTCGCGCGCGTCGGTTCGACGAGATCCGCCTCGACCGCGGGCCGCGGCGTGGCGGCGTCGGCAAGCGCGTCGTTGATCGGCGCTGCGGGCGTCAGGAGCGGGCCCGTCTCGGGCATCGGAATCGAAGGCATGCGGCGCGACAGTCGGGAAAAGCCGGCAGGGGCAGGAGGCGGGATTGTGCCCGCACCGCGCGCCGTGACGCTAGGCCCGCGGCGTCTTGCGGGCAGCGGTCTTCTTGCCGGCCGGCCGCGCCGGGGCGGCTTCGCGCGCCAGCAGCGCATCGAGGTGCTTCTCGATCTCGGCCTGGATCGTCGGGCCGAAGGCGCCGAGCAGGAAACCGAGCTGCGCATCGAGCGTGTAGTGGTCGGCGGCCACCGCCAGCTGCCCGGTCACGCCGGGGCGGCGGAACTCGACCGTATCGGTGGTCTGGCCCTCGATCACGGTGCACTCCATCGAGAACTGCTGCTCGACCTGCTCGGCCCACTGCCAGGCCACCGCGCGCGCTTTGGTCAGGCCGAGGCGATGCGGGCGGTGGATCTTGATGTCGGCCATGGTCGGGGTCCTATCACAGGGTCAGGGCAGCGCGGCGTTCGTCGGCGGGCAGCGCGGCGAGCTCGCGCACCGCGGCGTAGAAGCGCGGGTAGTCGCGGCCCGCGCGCTCGAACAGGCGCTCGAAGCCGGGCACCAGGCTGCTGTACGCCGACAGCACGCCGAAAGCCGCGTTGTTGGTGCGGGCGAACCAGGGGTCGTAGCCGGCGTAGCCGTCCCAGCGATCGCGCTTGAGCGCGTCGTAGTCGGCGCTCAGGGCCTGCATCAACCTGGCCTTGGCGGCGCGTTTCGCGGCGACATCGGCCGGCCCGTCGTAGACCGCGGCGAGGCGGTCGCGGTAGCGCCGCGTCAGCTCGCGAAAGTCGCGCCGCCGGCCCTCGAAGACCGCGTACTCGGCGCGCGCCTGCGGCGTGGCGTGTTCGATCAGCCAGCGCTGCCCGCCAAGATGCTCGACGGTGGTGGCGAACGATTCGTTGAAGGCGGTATCGCCGCTGGCGTAGGCGATCTGGTGGGCGAGTTCGTGGAAGATCAGCCGCGCCAGTTCGCCTTCCGGGTAGTGGATGAAGGTGCTGAGCAGCGGGTCGGCCAGCCAGTCGCCGGGCAATGCGCCCAGCGTCGAATACGCCGGCACCGGGTAGACGTTGGCCTCCAGGCCCTCGCCGCGCAGTTCGGCCGCGAAGGCGGTGGCCGCGGCGCGGTCGAAGTAGCCGCGGTAGCCGACGCAGCCGACGACCGGGAAGCACCAGGTCTTGAGGGTCAGACTCAGCTCGGGCGCGGCCACCACGTTCCACACCGCGGCCGGCCGCTGCAGATCGGCATAGCGCCGGTAGCTGGCGTTGTCGGGCAGGTGCAACTCGGCGACCGCGAAATCGCGGATGCGCTGGGTCAGCGCCAGACGCTGCTTGAGGGCCGGCGCGGCGGCGGCGTCGGACAGCCACTGCGGCACCGGCCGCGCCGCGTTGACGAGCGCGAGGTGGCCGCCGACCGACTGGCCGTAGTAGCCGAGCGTGCTGCAGCCGCTCGTCAGGCACAGGGTCGCGGTGGTGAGCAGGGCGACGCCGAGCAATCCGAGGACGGCCATCTGCCAGCGCCGCTTCACGAGCCGGCGGCAGCGCCGGCCGGCTCGACCTCGACCAGGCAGTCGTAGAAGCTCGGCGCGCGGCCGATGTCGGTCAGCCGCTGGTGGGTGAGCTGGTTCATGTTGCTGCCGTCGGCGCCGAACTTGCGCCACCACACGCCGAGGCCGTTCACGACGCCCGGCCGGGCGCGGTCGTTCAGCAAGGCGCGGCACAGCGTGCTGCCACGCTCGTTGTGGACCCGCACCATCTGCTGCGCCCGGATGCCGCGTGGCGCGGCGTCGTCGGGATGCATCTCGAGCACCGGCTCGCCCTCGATGTCGCGCAGGCTCGTCACGTTGACGAAGGTGGAGTTGAGGAAGTTGCGCGCCGGCGGCGAGATCATCGCCAGCGGGTAGCGGCGCGCCAGTTCCGGCGTGCGCGCGGCCGACTCGTGGTTGTCGAGGTGGTCCGGGATGCCCAGGCCGGGCGCATCGATCAGGCAGCGCCCGCTCGGGGTCGGGAAGCCGCCCTCGGCGAACGGCGCGGCAGGGATCGGCAACTCGACCCAGCCGTCGCGCCGCAGTGCGGCCAGCGTCACGTCGCGCTTGAAGGCGACCCGCGCCAGCGCCTCGTCGTCGTCGCCGAAGCACGCCTCGTCATAGCCCATGTGACGCGCCAGGTCGCGGAAGATCTGGGTGTTGGTGCGGGCCTGGCCGAGCGGCGCGATCGCGGCCTCGTTGATCAGCACGTGGGTGTGGCCGTAGCTGGTGTGCAGGTCCAGGTGCTCGAGCTGGGTGGTCGCAGGCAACACGTAGTCGGCGAGGTCGGCGGTGTCGGTCAGGAAGTGCTCGAGCACGACCGTGAAGAGATCGTCGCGCTCGAAGCCCTGCACCACCCGACCCGACTGCGGCGCCACCGCCACCGGGTTGC
>JBDSZM010000235.1:0-2519 GCA_039925165.1 Burkholderiaceae bacterium | reverse complement strand
ACCGGAGGCCCGGCCTCGGGCAGACTGGCCCACCTGCGCACCCGACATGCCCGCTGAAACGATCCTCGACGCCCCCGACGACGCCCTCATCGCCGCCTACGCCGCCGGCGACGCGGCGGCGTTCGAGCGCCTGTACCGACGTCACCAGGCCGGCCTGTATCGCTACGTCCGGCGGCTCCTCGGCAACGCACTGGCCGGGCAGGTCGACGAGGCCTTCCAGGACACCTGGCTGCGGGTGGTGCGCGAGCGCGACCGCTGGCAACCCCAGGGCGCCACCTTCCGGACCTGGCTGTACACGCTGGCGCACCACCGCTGCATCGACCTGCTGCGGCGCGGCGGCCGCGAGGTGTCGTCCGATGCCTGGCAGGACGACGACAACGGCGCCCCCTGGGAGCCCGCGGCTGCGGTGGCCTGGCAGCACTGGCCGGCACCGGTCGACGCCGCACCGCGCAGCGAAGACCTGGCGTTCTGGCGGCGCGCCGGCGAGCGGCTGCTCGGTTGCCTGGAGCAACTGCCGTTGCCGCAGCGCAGCGCCTTCCTGCTGCACCACGACGACGGCCTCGCGCTGGACGAGGTGGCGCGCGCGCTCGAGGTCGGCTTCGAGACCGCGAAGACGCGGCTGCGCTACGCGATGAGCAAGTTGCGCACCTGCATGGGCGCCTATCTCGCGCCGGGGAACGCGTCGTGAGCGCGCACCGACGGCGCAGCAACACGCGAAAGGTCGGGTGATGGGCACGCCCAACGACACCCCCGACCCCGAGCGCGACGACTGGCTGCGTGCGGCGCTGCGGCACGCGCCGGACGCCGACGTCGAAGCGCCACCGCCGCTGAGCGCGGCGATCCTGCGCGCGGCGCAAACGGCGGTCGCGCCGTCGCTCGCGGCAGACGTTCGCCCGCAGCGCACCGCGTGGCGCAGGACCTGGGTCGACGCCTGGGCCTGGCTCGCGCGCCCATCGGTCGCGGCGGGCTTCGCAACCCTCACCGTCGCGACGCTGGTCGGCCTGCTCTGGCGCGACCGCGCGATCGACCCGCTGCCGGCCGAACCGTTGGTGGCCTTGCGGTCCGAAGCACCGACCCGCGCGCCAGCACTGGAATCGGCAGAACCGGCGGCACCGCCTCCGACGGCCCGGAGCGACGCGCTCGCGCAGGAAAGAAATACGGATATCGGGTCGAGGGTCCATCCGCCATCACGCCGTCCGACGGCGCCGCCGGTCGCGATCGCGCGGGCCCCTGTCCCTGCCTTGGACGAGGCGCGGCGCCGACCCGCGACGCGCCCGTCGTCCAGCGTCACCGCGGACGCGCCGACCGCTCCCGCGCCGTCGGACCCGCAGGCCACCCTCGCACCCCCCAGGCTCGACCGGTCGGTCGTGGCGAAGGCAACGCCGCTGGATGCGACGACGCGATCCGCGGACGAGAGCGCCCGTCTCGCCGAGCGGTCGCGTCGCGTTCAAGCACCGACGCCAGCCGCTGCGCCCGCTGCCGCGGGCGCCGGCGCGTTGGGGTCGGCGTCCGCCGAGCAGCCGAGCTCGAGTCTCGGCGTGGCGGAGCCCGGGGTCGGCTCCGACCTGCGCGCGGTGCCGGGCAATCGCGCCACGGCGGCTCTGCCGACCTCCGCGGCCGCTGTGCTGCGCGACCTGCGCGAGCGGCTGATCGCACAGCCGCAGCGCTGGTCATGGCAGCTCGACACACAGGCGGTCCGGCCGGTCGACCCCGCGCTCCTGGGCTGGCTTGCGCAGGCCGCATCGGCGGTCGGCGCGACCGAAGCGACGCGCTTGCTTCCGGGCCGTGGCCTCAGCCTCGTCCTGCGCCTCGACGGCAGTGCGACACATCGCCTGACCTTGCACGAGACGCCGCCCTTGCTGACGCTGGAATCGTTGACCCCGACCCCCCGTGAGCCGGTGCGCACGGTCCGCCTGGACCCCGTCGCCGGCGCCGCGCTGGCCGATGCGCTGGCGCGGATCGGCATGCCGCGCTAGGTGCAGGCCACCGACCCGCGAACCGGTCCAGGAAACGACGCTTCGGTGCGACTCTTCTACAAGGCACCCAACGCGAGGTTGATTTGCCAAGGAGAGCGAATGGAAGCAGCTGCCGCTCGAGGATCAAGCCGGCATGCCGCTCGGTCTGGACGGTGGACACCTGCGCCGCTCACGCCGGCGCGGTTGTCCTGAAAGGACGGGCACCGTGCACGCTGACGCAGAGCGTCAACATGCCCGACTGGACTTGCGTATCCCGTCTGCGCAAAATTGTTCTTGCAGAGGCAGCAAGTCGTGCCACAGCCGCCCTCGATACGCGTTGGGTGTCTGCGGCTCATCAGGGGCGCGCCACTGGCAGGGCGCCCTCAACGGCCCGGAGGAGAGAGACATGGACGGATTTTCCACGTGGTTTCAAGCCCGTCGGCGACCCGACCCCGCAGGCTGCCCACGAATGAAAGCGTATCGCCTCCGGCTGTCCACCCTCGCCGCATTGGCGTTCGCGCTGGCCGGCCTGGCGAGTCGTGCGGAGACGGTGACGGCGTGGCG
>JBDSZM010000234.1:0-6384 GCA_039925165.1 Burkholderiaceae bacterium | reverse complement strand
CATGTGTAAGGCATGCCGCCAGCGTTCAATCTGAGCCAGGATCAAACTCTTCAGTTCGATCTTGATAATTTACTCAAAGAATTGAAGTGAACTTCACTTCTATGAGCGTTTAAGGTCCATGAGACCTCGATCTTGCAATTGCTTGCTTGATCTTGGCACTCGTTTTTAAACGCCCACACTTATCGGCTGTAAGTTTTTAAAGAGCCGCTGCGTTCGTTTCCGTTTGCAGCGAAGAAAGCGATTCTCGCTCGCTTTCTGAATCCCTGTCAAGCACTCTGCTATTTGTCTTATGCAGAACGTCGCCGCGTAAGCGTCGGAGCACTTCCGTGCAGGACAGCCGAATACTATAGCACGGAGCGGACCCTGGGGCCAGATTTTTGTCGCTTTGCGTCGTTCAACTCCCTGGGCGGGCCGATGTGAGCTCGCCCGAGCGCCTCCCGCGCGCTTTGACAAGCTGTCTGCGGGTCTTCGGAGCCGACGATATCTGACGTACGCGTGGCCCAGCGGGCGGCGTCGGTACGCAGAAGCCGCTCCTTGATGGTGGCGATCTGCGAGGGATGCATCGAGAAGGAGCGCAATCCCATCCCTAGCAGGAGTTCGGTGAAGCCGACATCGCCGGCCATCTCGCCGCAGACGCTGACTGACTTTCGCCTTGCCCTGGCAAGAGAGATGGTGCGCCGGACCAGTTGCAGGACGGCCGGATGCCAGGGGTCGTACAGATGGGCCACCGCTTCATCGGCGCGATCGATCGCCAGGGTGTACTGGATCAGGTCGTTGGTCCCGATCGAGACGAAGTCGAAATATTTCAGGAACGTGGGCAGCATCAGCGCCGCTGCAGGCACTTCGATCATCGCGCCCAACTCGACCGTGCTGTACGCGCGGCCTGCCTCATCGAGCTGCTGTCGAGCGCGCGCCAGCGCTTCGAGCGTGTGCTTGACCTCGCTCACGTGCGCGATCATGGGAATGAGCAGCCTCACCTTGCCGAACGCGCTGGCCCGCAAGATGGCGCGCAGCTGCTGCCGGAACATGCCCGGCTCCGACAAGCTCCAGCGAATGGCGCGCAAGCCGAGCGCCGGATTCAAGGCGTGCTCGTGCCTCAACTCGCTGGCCGTCATGCGATCCATCGGCTTGTCGGCTCCGATGTCGACGGTGCGGATCGTCACGGGCAAGCCCTGCATGACCCGCACCGCGTCGCGATAGACCTCGAACTGTTCGTCCTCCCCCGGCAATTCCCCGTGCCGGTTCATAAAGAGGAATTCGCTGCGGAATAAGCCGACGCCGACCGCTCCGGCATCGAGTGCGGCGACGGCATCGGACGGCAGCTCGATGTTGGCCTCGAGCGAAACGCGTTCGCCGTCGAGGGTGATCGCAGGCGTGTGCCGCAGCCTGGAAAGGCGCTCTCGCTCCAGGCCACCCTGGCGCTGGCGGAACCGGTATTCCTCCAGCACGATCGGCGGTGGATCCACCACCACCAAACCGGCATCGCCATCGATGACGATCCAGTCGTCCTGGCGAATGAGCCGGCTTGCTTCCCGAGCGCCGATCACGGCCGGAATGTCCATGCTGCGCGCCACGATCGCGGTGTGCGAAGTCTTGCCGCCCACGTCGGTGACAAAGCCCGTGAACACGCTGCGCTTGAACTGCAACATGTCGGCCGGTGAAATGTCGTTGGCCACCAGCACCAGCGGATCCTCGCCCGCGAAATCGCGCGGGTCGACGCCAGCTCCGGCGACCACCGGATGGGAACCGCGTGCCATGGTGCGAAGCAGGCGCTCTACCACCTGCTCGAGGTCGGCCTTGCGCTCGCGCAGGTATTCGTCTTCCATCTCGTCGAACTGGCGTGCCAGCACTTCGAGCTGGGCCGACAGCGCCCACTCCGCGTTGTAGTGACGCTCGCTGATCCATTGCTTGGTCGCGCCGGCGAGCGTCTCATCGTGCAGCAGCATCACGTGCACGTCCAGCAAGGCCGACAGCTCGGCCGGCGCATCGAGCGGCAAGTCGCGTTGCAAGGCGGTCAATTCACCGGCGACGGCGTCACGGGCGATGCGCAGCCGCTCGATTTCGCCGTCGACCTGCGCGGCGGTCACAAAGTAGTGTGCAACGTCGACCCGGCTCGAGGCCACGAGCACGGCCCGGCCGATCGCCACGCCGCGGGACACCGACAAGCCGAACACCTGAATGCTCATGCGAACGATGCTAGCAGCGCCCCCCGCATGACGGGACGGGAAATGAGGCGCCCTTGCGGGGCAGTCGGATGCCTACTGGCCTTCGCCGAACTTGTCGCCGATCAACCCGAGCAGCGCGTCCATCGCCGCGCGCTCATCGGCGCCGTCGGCCTCGAGCTCGACTTCGGTCCCGATTCCGGCCGCCAGCATCATCACGCCCATGATGCTCTTGGCGTTGATGCGGCGGTCCGCGCGGCGCAGGAAGATGTCGCTCTTGAAGCTGCCGGCCAGCTTGGTGAGCTTGGCCGACGCGCGGGCGTGCAGCCCCAGGCGATTACTGATGGTGATGGTGGCTTTGATCATTGCCGCCTGGCTTGAAGGTCTGGTTGCGGGGACGCACCGACGCCACCTGCATGACGCCCTGCGTCGCGCCGGCGATGGCCCGCGCCACCAGGGTGTCGAGCGGTTCGGCGGCATAGGAGATGGCACGCCACAGCATGGGCACGTTGATGCCGGCGAGGACCCGCACCTGCTCGCCGTCGGCCATCCGCTGCGCGACGTTGCAAGGGGTCGCGCCGAAGACATCGGTAAGGATGAGCGCCTGCGGATTGCGCACCCGGACCAACAACATCTGTGCTTGCGCCTCGATTTCCTCGACCGGCATGTTCGGCGGCACATCCAGCGCCTCGAGCACGACCGGGCTGTCGGAGAACGCGTGCAGTGCGACCGCCTTCAGCGACGAGGCGAGCGGGGCGTGCGCAATGATCAGGATTCCGGGCATGGCGCGCAATTTATCGGCAGTTCATCCCGGCGGGTTCAATTTCGCGGGCGCCAGCGCGTCGCTGGACCGCAAAAACCACACATAGGCGAGCGTGCAACATGCCGTCAGTAACGCAAACGCCACCCTGAACGACGACACGGCCGACCAGCCCTGCGCCAATCCGAGATCGATGGCCAGCCCGATGCCCCATTGCAGCGTGAAGACCCCGGCGAACACCACCAGATTGAAGGCCGAAAGTGCCCGCCCGGCAACCCGGGTTTCGAACGCCAGCGCCACCGCGGGTTGAGCCAGCGCCACGATGCTGCTCGCGGCGCAGAAGATCGCCCACAGCCAGGCTCCGCCTCGCGGCCCGAGCAGCACCGCCGTCAGCAGTGCCAGCAGGCTGAGCGGCGTGCCAAGAGCGATGAGTTTCATCGCGGTCCAGCCGCGGCCGTAGAGCCGCGGCACCGTCATTCCCCAACTCCAGAAGGCCAGCAGCATCGCCAGGTTGATGCCGAAGAGTCCCTGAGCGGCCTGCGTCGCACTCAGCCCACACACCTGCACCAGCCAGGGCCCGGCCCACAGCGACTGCACCGCGATCAAAGCGCCGTAGTTGAAGAAGCCGAGCGGCGCCAGGCGGATGAAGGTGCGATGCCGGAAGACGTCGGCGTAACGCGCCGCCGGCAGGTCGTTGGCGGGACGGTCCCCGGCGTCGTCCGGCACTCGCCAGGCGATGACGCCGATCGACAGGGCCATCAGCGCGGCGACCAGCCAGAACAGGCCGCGCCAGCCCACGCTCGGCAACAGCCACTGGACCGGCAGCGTCGACGCCACCATGCCGAGCGAGCCGGTCATCAGCATCCAGGAGTTGGCGCGCAGCTGGGCGGCGGCGCCGAAGCGACGGCGAAACAGCGTCAACGGCGCCATCAGACTGGCGCTCATGCCGACGCCGATCAGCGCGCGCGCGGCGGTCAGTCCGCCGAAGCTGTGCACGACCGCGAATGCGATGCAGCCGACGACCGCCACCGCCAGCAACCCCAGCAGCACGCGCTTCGGCCCGAAACGATCGAGGGCGCGGCCCATCGGCAGTTGCATCGCCGCGAAACCGAAGAAATAGGCGCCCGCCAGCAGCCCGAGGTCGCCCGCCGCCAGGTCGAGTTCGGCACTGAAGCTCGGCGCCAGGGTCGCCGTCACGCCCCGCACCAACGCGGAAAAGAAGTAGGCGAATGCGAAGCTGAGGAACACCTCGACCGCGACCCGGGAGCTCATCGTCGTCGCCGTGCTGTCGATCCCCGCGTGACCGACGGGCGGACCGGGGGGCTGCGCACGCCGGGCTGCGCCCTTCGGACGACCGTGCGGTGTCATGCGGACAGCCTCATGCGCACGCGATCAGGACGCGAGCTTCAAGCCGCCGAAGAACGGCTGCGTGGCCTCGTCGCCCGGGTCGGCGCCGACCACCGTCGCCTGGAAGACGCGCAAGCCTTTCGAGAAAAAGGCGGCCCGCAGGCGCACCGGCGATGCGTCGGGCAGGCGACCCTGCACGCTCACCTGCCCCGCCTGCGGATTCGGCGTCATGCCGGGCACCGACCCGGCGGTGCGCTGCTCGCCGCTGCCGCCGATGTTGCCGACCGCCAGCGCCCGCAGCTCGATCAGGCCGCGCTCAACCTGCTCGGGCGTATCGAGGTCGACGAAGGCAACGGCGAAGGTCAGGCCGGCCGCCTCGCAGACGTGCATCTGCATCGGCGCCGTTGCGCCGGCCAGCACCACCCGACGCTGGTGCACGTCAGGCCGGCACGGGAACAGCGCCCTCAGATCCGCCAGCTGCACGTCGCGCCAGTTGAGCGACGGCGCGCACGCGCCCAGCGCCGCCGCAAGCGCAGCAGCCGGTGCGCGCATGCGTCGCCAGGTCATGCCGCATTATCTAGAGTCGACCGGCGCGACAATCTACGCATGTCCGCCCCCTCAGACTCCCCATCCGCCCAGGCCCTGCACGGCATTCGGGTGCTCGATCTCTCGCGCATCCTGGCCGGGCCCTGGTGCACGCAGACGCTGGCCGACCTGGGCGCCGACGTGATCAAGGTCGAGCGTCCGGTGCGCGGCGACGACACCCGCGGCTGGGGCCCGCCCTTCCTGCGCGACCGCGACGGCGCCGACACCGGCGAGGCCGCCTACTACTTGGGCGCCAACCGCAACAAGCGCTCGATCACGGTCGACCTCGCGCATCCGCAGGGGCAGGCGCTGGTGCGCCGCCTCGCCGCCGGGTGCGACGTGGTGGTCGAGAACTACAAGGTCGGCGACATGGCGCGCTACGGCCTCGATGCGGCCACGCTGCTCGCGCTGCAGCCGCGGCTCGTCTACTGCTCGATCACCGGCTTCGGCCAGACCGGCCCCTACCGCGACCGTGCCGGCTACGACTACGCGGCGCAAGGCATGGGCGGGCTAATGAGCGTGACCGGCCCGTCGCGCGCCGAGATCGCCGACGACGCCCCGGGCGGCGGGCCGCAGAAGGTGGGCGTCGCGGTCGCCGACCTTTTCACCGGGATGTACGCGACCACCGCCATCCTGGCCGCACTGCGCCACCGCGACCGGACCGGCATCGGACAAAGCATCGACATGGCCTTGCTCGACACGCAGGTTGCGATGCTGGCCAACCTGGGCGCCAACTACCTCGCGACCGGCGTCGCGCCGCAGCGCGCCGGCAATGCGCACCAGAACATCGTGCCGTACCAGGTGTTCGAGGTGAGCGACGGGCACCTGATCCTGGCGGTCGGCAACGACGCCCAGTTCGCGCGCTTCTGCGAAGTCGCCGGCGTGCCCGACCTGGCTCGCGACCCGCGCTATGCCCGCAATGCGAGCCGGGTCGGAGAACGTGCGACGCTGGTCCCCGTGCTCGCAAAAATCCTGAAGACGCGGCCCCGCGCCGACTGGCTGGCCGCACTCGAGGTCGCCAAAGTCCCGTGCGGGCCGATCAACGACCTGGCCGAGGTCTTCGCCGACCCGCAGGTCTCGTCGCGCGAAATGACGGTGCGGCTGTCGCACCCGCTGGCCGGCGAGGTCGAACTGGTCGCGAGCCCGATGAAGCTGTCGGCCACGCCAGTGCAATACCGCCGCCCGCCGCCGCTGCTCGGCCAGCACACCGACGAAGTGTTGGCCGAATTCGGGCTCGGCCCGGACGAGATCGCAGCGCTGCACCGCGCGCAGGCGATCTGAGCCCGCCTGCGGATGGCCGACTTCGTCTTCGTGCACGGCGCCTGGCATGGCGCCTGGTGCTGGCGCCGCGTCCTCGCGCCCTTGCGCGCGGCGGGCCACGGCGCGCACGCGGTGTCGCTGTCGGGCGTGGGCGAGCGGGCCCACATGCCGGCCGCCTCGGTGACGCTGCAGACGCACGTCGACGACATCCTGGCCGTGGTGGCCGCCGAGGAGATCGAACGGCCGATCCTGGTCGGCCACAGCTATGGC
>JBDSZM010000233.1:0-3692 GCA_039925165.1 Burkholderiaceae bacterium | reverse complement strand
TTCGCGCACATGAGCATCTTCGAGAACGTCGCCTTCGGCCTGCGGGTGCGTCCCAAGGCGACGCGGCCGCCCGAGGCGCAGATCCGCGCCAAGGTGACCGAGCTGCTCGAGCTGGTCCAGCTCGACTGGGTCGCCGATCGATTCCCGCACCAGCTCTCGGGCGGCCAGCGGCAACGCATCGCGCTCGCCCGTGCGCTCGCGGTCGAGCCCAAGGTGCTGCTGCTCGACGAGCCTTTCGGCGCGCTCGACGCCAAGGTCCGCAAGGAACTGCGCCGCTGGCTGCGCAGGCTGCACGACGAGATGCACGTGACGAGCGTCTTCGTCACCCACGACCAGGACGAGGCGATGGAAGTGGCCGACCGGGTGGTCGTGATGAACCAGGGCCGGATCGAGCAGGACGGCACACCCGACCAGGTCTACGACCACCCGGCGTCGCCCTTCGTGCTGCAGTTCCTCGGTGATGTGAACCTGTTCCGCGGTCGCTTCGGTCATGCGCCTGGCGGCGTCGTGCATGCCGAGGCCCAGGGCGAGGCGAACGCCGACGTGAGCTACGTGCGCCCGCACGAGCTCGACATCGTCGATGCGCCGGGCGACAGCACGCTCGCGGTGACGCTGTCGCAGGCGCTCACCGTCGGGCCGCAGACGCGGATCGAATTCAAGCGGCTGGACGACGGCAGCTATGTCGACGTGGCGATGGCGCGCGCCGACTACGCGGCGCTGCGCGACCGGCTCGACCTGCGTCCGGGCAGCCGCGTCCACCTGCTGCCGCGTCGGGTGACGCGCTTCGCCGCCGGTGCCGGTGTGCGCAGCGACGAGGCGCTCGATCCGGCCGCGATGATCTGAACCGAGGACACGAGCGACGGGCGCCTGACCCGCTGCCATCGTTAACCCTCGCCGCATAGGCCTCGCCAATCCGACGGATAGCCCTTTTGTATTGGCGTGCCGCGCCGGCTGGAGTAGCGTTGCGCCGGGCCGCCGCCACGGCATGTCGCCAGCGGCCGGCTTGCCGTTCACCAACGCGAGGAGAGCACCATGGGCTTGAAGGGATCGAAGACCGAACAGAACTTGCGGGACGCCTTTGCGGGCGAGTCGCAGGCGAATCGCCGTTATCTCTATTTCGCGAACAAGGCCGACATCGAGGGCCAGAACGACGTGGCTGCGTTGTTCCGCTCGACCGCCGAAGGCGAGACCGGGCACGCGCACGGCCACCTCGAGTTCCTCGAGGAGGTCGGCGATCCGGCGACCGGGCTGCCGATCGGCTCGAGCCGGCAGAACCTGGCGGCGGCCGTCGCTGGCGAGACCCACGAGTACACCGACATGTACCCGGGCATGGCCAAGAGCGCGCGCGAGGAAGGTTTCGACGAGATCGCCGACTGGTTCGAGACGCTCGCCAAGGCCGAGCGATCGCATGCCAACCGCTACGTGAAGGCGCTGGAAGCGCTGGTCGACTGAGCGCACGTCGACGCCGTTCGAACGAGGGGCCGAGCGCCCCTCGTTCGCTGATGAGAAAGCACCCGAGACCCTCATGAGCACACGCGAAGGCAACCTCGAAGCGCCGACCCGGCATCCGGTGGACTGGAAGAACCCGGATTTCTACGATCGGGATTCGGCCGATCGCGAGCTCGAACGCGTCTTCGACATCTGCCACGGCTGCCGCCGCTGTGTGAGCTTGTGCCAGTCGTTCCCGACCCTCTTCGATCTGATCGATGCGACGCCCGACGGCGAGGTCCACGGCGTCGCCAAGGCCGACTACGCCAAGGTGGTCGACCAGTGCTACCTGTGCGACCTGTGCTACATGACGAAGTGCCCGTACGTGCCGCCGCACCCGTGGAACGTCGACTTTCCGCACCTCATGCTGCGCGCCAAGGCGATCAAGCACAAAGCCGGCGGCGTGGGCGCGGGCGAGCAGCTGCTCGCCTCGACCGATGTGCACGGCCAGTTTGCCGGCATCCCGGTGGTGGTGCAGATCGTCAACGGCCTGAACCGGACGAAGCCGGTGCGCAAGCTGCTCGATGCGACGGTCGGCGTGCATCCGGACGCCTGGCTGCCCGCGCTCGGCACGCAGCGCTTTCGCTGGAGCGCACCGACGACGGGCAAGGCGACGGTCGTCCACAACGGCCAGCGCAGCCCGGGCAAGGTCGCGATCTTCTCGACCTGCTACGTCAACTACAACGAGCCGGGCATCGGCTTCGACCTCGTCAAGCTGCTCGAGCACAACCAGATTCCGTACACCGTCGTCGAGAAGGAAAGCTGTTGCGGCATGCCCAAGCTCGAACTCGGCGACCTGGACGGCGTGGCCAAGCACAAGGAGGCCAACATTCCCGTGCTCGCGAAATATGCGCGCGAGGGCTATGCGATCGTCTCGGCGATCCCGTCGTGCACGCTGATGTTCAAGCAGGAGCTGCCGCTGCTCTTCCCGGACGAGGATGACGTGGCGGCGGTGCGCGACGCGATGTTCGATCCCTTCGAATACTTCATGGCGCGTCACAAGGACGGCCTGCTCAAGACCGACTTCAAACAGGCCCTGGGCAAGGTGAGCTACCACATCCCCTGCCACGGCCGGGTCCAGAAGATCGGCAAGAAGACCGAGGAGGTGTTCAAGCTGATCGGCCGGAGCGTGACGGTCGAGCTCAACACGGTCGAGCGCTGCTCGGGCCACGCCGGCACCTACGGCGTCAAGACCGCGACGCATCCCATCGCGATGAAGATCGGCCGGCCGGTCTTCAAGGCGATGGCGCGCGGCGAGCCCGACTTCATCAGCTCGGACTGCGCCCTCGCCGGACACCACATCGCTCAAGGCATGCATCAACAGGCCCAGGGCGCACCGGCCGCGACCGTGCCGACCCTCGCGCATCCGCTGACGCTGGTGCGGCGCGCCTACGGACTGGAGTGAGACGACCATGACCCGCATCGACCCCGCGAGCCTGCTGACCCTCGAGGCCTACGCCAAGGTCCGCCAGTCGAGCAAGCCGCAGGCGATCGCGCACCGCCGACTGCGCACGGTGCATTTGGGCGAGCACATCAGCGTGCAGTTCGAGGACGAGCAGACGATCCGGCGCCAGATCCAGGAGATGCTGCACATCGAGAAGATCTTCGACGAGGCCGGCATCCAGTCGGAGATCGACGCCTATGCGGCGCTGGTGCCCGACGGCAGCAACTGGAAGGCGACCTTGCTGATCGAATATCCCGACCCGCACGAGCGCAAGCGCGAACTGGCCCGCCTGATCGGCGTCGAGGACCGCATGTTCGTCGAGGTCGAGGGCCATCCGCGCCTGTACGCCATCGCCGACGAGGACATGGACCGCGAGAACGCCGAGAAGACGTCGGCGGTGCACTTCGTGCGGTTCGAGTTTGCGCAGCGGGCGCGCGAGGCGGTGCGCGCCGGCGCGTCGGTCAAGCTCGGCTGCGACCACACGCACTACCCGGCGCACACCGTGATCGCGCCCGACACGCTGGCCAGCCTGGCCGGCGACCTGCGCTGAGGCGGCGGCCCGTCTATATCAATGTTAGTTACAGTCAATCAGTATCGATGTTTCAATAGTCTATGATGCGGGACATGGAAGTTGCGAGCGGCGGCTTCCGATCCGATCCCCACAGACCAAGGAACATCGCATGAAAACCGTAGGCAACAAGCTCGAAGCATTCAGCGTCGTCGGCGTCAAGCCCGGCTTCAACCACCACGAAGAGCACGG
>JBDSZM010000232.1:0-8320 GCA_039925165.1 Burkholderiaceae bacterium | reverse complement strand
GAAGGTGCCCTCGACGTTGGTCTTGATGAACGCCGCCGGACCGTGGATGCTGCGGTCGACGTGGCTTTCGGCGGCGAAATGCACGATGGCGCGCGGCCGATGCTCGGCCAGCAGCCGGTCCAGCAAGGCGCGGTCGGTGATGTCGCCCTGCACGAACACGTGACGCGCGTCGCCGGCCAGGCTGCGCAGGCTTTCCAGGTTGCCGGCGTAGGTCAGCGCGTCGAGATTGAGCACCGGCTCGCCGGTGGCCTCGATCCAGTCGAGGATGAAATTGGCACCGATGAACCCGGCGCCGCCGGTAACCAGAATCATGAGACTCGCCCGATAAACCCTTGATTCTATTGATGGCGGGTCGCCGGCTCATCCCGGCGGACAAAGGGAGCGGCGATAATGCGCGGATGACTGAAAATGTGATAACGCCCGATTTGTCGGGTGCAAGCCCTGACGTCGCGACCGACGCCGACATAGCGACCGCGGCCCCTGCTCTCGAGTTTTCGAACGTCGGCCTGGCGCCCAGCCTGCAGCGCGCGGTGGCCGACCAGGGCTACACCGTGATGACGCCGATCCAGGCCAAGGCGATCCCGATCGTGCTGGCCGGGCGCGACGTGATGGGCGCGGCGCAGACCGGCACCGGCAAGACGGCGGCGTTCTCGTTGCCGCTGCTGCACAAGATGCTGGCGCACGAGAACGCGAGCATGTCGCCGGCGCGCCATCCGGTGCGCGCACTTGTCATCGCACCGACGCGCGAGCTGGCTGACCAAGTGGCCGCCAATATCAAGGGCTATGCCGCGCATTCGAAGTTGCGCGTCGCGGTCGTCTACGGCGGCATCGACATGAAGCCGCAGACGCTCGAACTCAAGGGCGGCGTCGAGGTGCTGGTCGCCACGCCGGGACGCCTGCTCGACCACATCGAAGCCAAGAACTGCGTGCTGAACCAGGTCGAGTACGTGGTGCTCGACGAGGCCGACCGGATGCTCGACATCGGCTTCCTGCCCGACCTGCAACGCATCCTGAGCTATCTGCCCAAGACCCGCCAGACGCTGCTCTTTTCGGCGACGTTCTCGCCCGAGATCCGGCGCCTCGCCGAAAGCTATCTGCAGGATCCGGTCCTGGTCGAGGTGGCGCGCCCCAACGCGACGGCCACCAATGTCGAGCAGCGCTTCTACAGCGTGGCGACCGACGACAAGCGGCGCGCCGTGCTGAAGGTGCTGAAGGATCGCGGCATCACGCAGGCGCTCATCTTCGTCAACTCCAAGCTCGGCTGCGCCCGGCTGGCCCGCTCCTTCGAACGCGACGGCCTGCGCACCAACGCGCTGCACGGCGACAAGTCGCAGGACGAACGCCTGAAGGCGCTCGACGCCTTCAAGGGCGGCAGCGTGGACGTTCTGGTCGCGACCGACGTCGCGGCGCGGGGACTCGACATCGTCGACTTGCCGGCGGTCTTCAACTTCGACGTCCCGTACAACGCCGAGGATTACGTGCACCGCATCGGCCGCACGGGCCGCGCCGGCGCGTCGGGTCTGGCGGTGACGCTGGTGTCGCGCGACGATGCCAGGCTGGTGGCCGACATCGAGAAGTTGATCAAGAAGACGATCGAGCTCGAGCCGCTCGAACTCGACGACGATCGCCCGCGCCGCGTCGCGCCCGAACGTGACCGGGAACGCGACCTTGCTGCGCTGCGCCCGCCTCGCGACGAAGCCACGACGCGACCGGCCGCGCCGGTGCGCGCCTACGCGCCGCCGCGCGCACCCCGCGATCCGTTCTTCGATCAGCCCTACGAGCCCAGCTCGGCGACGGCCGAGCCGGCGTGGGAGTCGAAGGCGCCGGCGGCACCGCGCGGCCTGTCGCCCAACATCAAGCCGCGCCGCAAGGTCGCGGCGCTGTTCGGCGCCTTGCCGGCGCGCGAAGTCTCGGAAGCATGACCTTTCGGGCTTTAGAGCGCGCAGGCGCTCAGCCCGCGAGGACGGCGAAGACGGCCGGCACATCGGCCGGCAGCGTCACCGGTCCCCGGCGCCAGACCGCCACGCTGTCGCAGCGATTCGACTCGCTGTCGAGCGTCAGACCGCAACTCACCGACAGGCGCGTGGTCGGTTGGAGGTGCTCGATCAACGCCGCCAGCAAGGCCGGATTCCGGTACGGCGTCTCGATCATCAGCTGCGTCTGTCGCCATCGGCGCGAAAGGCCTTCCACCTCGCGGATCCGTGACGCCCGTTCAGCCGCGTCGACCGGCAGATAGCCGACGAACGCGAAGCTCTGTCCATTGAGCCCGCTGGCAGCCAGCGCCAGCAACAGCGAACTCGGCCCCGGCAAGGCGATGACCCGCAGTCCTTCGGCGTGCGCGGCCTGGACCAGCGACGCCCCCGGATCCGCAACCCCCGGCAGGCCGGCCTCCGATTGCAAGGCCATGTCGTGACCCTGGCGCAGCGGCGCGAGCAGCGCGGCGTGATCGGGCGGCGCGGCGATCGGTGCGCCCTTGCGCGCACGCGGCAACTCGACGATCGACACCGACTGCAGCGGCTGTGCAAGCGCCACCACGGCATCGACCCGCTTCAAAAAAGCGCGCGTGCTGCGGGCGTTCTCCACCACCCAGTGGGCGGTGCGTGCAGCGGTCCGGATGACGCCGAGAGGCAGTGACGCCTCGATCCCCCGCACCGCGCCCGGCACGCCGGCATCGAGCGTGTTCGGCATCAACCACAAGGTGCCGGGGGCCGTCACGTCCGGCCCGACGACGCCACCAGCGGGTCGAGGCCCGCGGCGCGCAGCAGCGCGCAGGTGCGGATCAGTGGCAGGCCGATCAGCGCGGTCGGGTCGTCGGACACGATCGAGTCGACCAGCGCGATGCCGAGTGCCTCGGCCCTGGCGCTGCCGGCACAGTCGTAAGGCTGCTCGGCGCGCAGGTAGGCCTCGATTTCGGCATCGAGCAGGTCGCGGAAGGTCACCACCACCGGAACCAGCGCCACGCCGCGGTAGCCCGACGAAGGGCGCAGCACCGCCAGCGCGGTATGGAACGTCACCGCGCGGCCGCGCATGGTCCGCAACTGCGCCGTTGCGCGGTCGTGGGTGTGGGGCTTGCCGATCGCCTGCCCGTCGAGTTCGGCCACCTGGTCGGATCCGATGACCACGACATCGCCTTTCCCAGCGGCCACGGCCTCGGCCTTCGCCAGCGCCAGACGCTGCGCAAGGCGCGCCGGCGCCTCGCCCGGCCACGCCAGCTCGTCGACGCCGGGCGCCTGGACACTGAACGGCAGCCGCAGCCGATCCAGCAATTCACGCCGATAGCGCGACGTCGAGGCGAGGATCAGGGTCGGTGCCGCAGGCATGCGCGGGATTCTCCCATCGCACTCGTTCCACAACGGCCCGGCCTACACTTTGGCGATGGCGACCCCCGAATTCGATCCTCGCGCACTGGGCGTGGAGGCCTTTGCCAAGCAGGCCGGCGAACTGGCCGGACGGCTCGCTCTGGACGACCTGGAGCGCCTGGCCGAAATGCAGCTGCCCGACAGCGCGCAGACAGCCTCGCCGCGAATCGAATGGACGGCTCGCGGCGAGGCCCGTCCGGTGCGTGGCGGACCGGCGGAAGTCTGGTTGCACCTGAGCGCCCAGGTACCGATGACGCTGCAGTGCCAGCGCTGTCTCGAAGGCGTACGGGCGGACGTCCGAGCGTCGCGCAGTTTCCTGTTCGTTCACGGCGAGGCGCAGGCCGCCGCACTCGACGAGGAGACAGAAGACGACGTGCTGCCGCTCACCCGGTCGCTGGATCTGCGGCTGCTGGTCGAAGACGAATTGTTGCTGGCACTGCCACTGGTTCCGCGGCACCTGCCGACCTGTCCGCAACCCTTGCCCGCGCCGGCGGAGGGCGCCGTCGAGGAGGCGGCCGCGAGTCCGTTCGCCGCTTTGGCGGTGCTCAAACGGGACGGGCCGCTGAACTGACCGGCGGCCATGGTGCGTTTCCATCGGTATGCCACGTGCTAGAATCTTCCGCTTTCGGTCAGACCCACCCGCGGTCACTGAGAATCACCGCATGTGCCGGCCCGAGAGCAGGTGCACGTGCCAGCACAAAAGCATGTCAAGGCGCCCGATGCGCCGGTCCGGAGCTGCTCCGGGCTACAGGAGAACCCCATGGCCGTCCAACAGAACAAGAAGTCGCCGTCCAAGCGCGGCATGCATCGCGCGCACTACGCGCTGAACACTCCCGGCACGGCGATCGAGCCCACCACCGGCGAATCGCATCTGCGTCACCACATCAGCCCGACCGGGTTCTACCGCGGCCGCAAGGTCCTCAAGACCAAGGCCGACGCTTAAGTCCGTCGCTCGTCGACGGCACCGAGCGACGCTTGCCCGCCTGGCTCCGGCGATCGGCCCGCATGACCGATCGCCGAGCGGCCCCGCGTCGCCCTTTTCGCGTGGCGAGCCCGACATGAACTCGCCGGCGCCCATCGCGGCGTTGCCCGGACCGGCCGAGCGCGTGCGCATCGCGGTCGATTGCATGGGCGGCGACCACGGTCCGTCGGTCACCCTGCCGGCATCCCAGGCCTTCTTGCAGGCCCATCCCGACGCCGAACTCATTCTGGTCGGCCGGGCCGCGGCCCTGGCACGCGCCGCGCACTGGCCGCGCTGCACCACGGTCATTGCGTCCGAGGTCGTCGAGATGGACGACTCGATCGAGATTGCGCTGCGGCGCAAGAAGGACTCGTCGCTGCGGGTCGCGATCAACCAGGTCAAGCCCGACGCGAGCGGCCGGGCCGCGGCCGCGGCCTGCGTGTCGGCCGGCAACACCGGCGCGTTGATGGCGGTTTCGCGCTACGTGCTGAAGACGCTGGAGGGCATCGACCGCCCGGCGATCGCGGCGGTCTTCCCCAACATGCGCGACGGCTATACGACGGTGCTCGACCTCGGCGCGAATGTCGATTGCACGGCCGAGCATCTGGTGCAGTTCGCGGTGATGGGCAGCGCGCTGGTCGCGGCGGTCGACCAGCATCCGAATCCGAGCGTCTGCCTGCTCAACATCGGCGAAGAGGCGATCAAGGGCAACGAGACGATCAAGCGCGCCGGCGAGTTGCTGCGCGCGGCGGCCGCCAGCGGCCACATCAATTTCTACGGCAACGTGGAAGGCAACGACATCTTCACCGGCGCGACCGACATCGTGGTGTGCGACGGCTTCGTCGGCAACGTGGCGCTCAAGACCGCCGAGGGCCTGGTCGGGATGCTGAGCAGCTTCATCCGCCAGGAGTTCTCGCGCAACGCCTTCGCCCGCTGCGCTGCGCTGGTGGCGCTGCCGGTGCTCAACCGTTTCAAGCGCCGCGTCGACCACCGGCGCTACAGCGGCGGCGCCCTGCTCGGCCTGCGCGGACTGGTGTTCAAGAGCCACGGTTCGGCCGATGCGGTCGCGTTCGAGCATGCGCTGAATCGGGCTTATGATGCCGCCCGAAACAAGCTGCTGGAACGCGTGCACGACGAGATCCTGGCAACCCTGGCGGTGCTGCCCTCGGCGGCCGAACGAGTCGTCCTCGACCCGGCGCCCGCCGCCTCCACCCCATGACCCCCGAACCCGCGCGCCACACCCGCATCAGCGGCACCGGCAGCCACCTGCCGCCCGATCGGCTGACCAACCAGGACCTGGTGGCGCGGCTCGGGGCGCAGGGCATCGAGACTTCCGACGACTGGATCGTCGAGCGCACCGGCATCCGGGCGCGCCACTTCGCGTCCGAAGACGCCACCTGCAGCGACCTGGCGGTGCTTGCCGCGCGGCAGGCGCTGGAAGCCGCTGGCATCGAGGCCTCGGCGATCGACCTGATCATCGTCGCGACCTCGACGCCGGACATGATCTTCCCGTCGACCGCTTGCCTGGTGCAGGAGAAACTCGGTGTGGCCGGTTGCGCCGCCTTCGACCTGCAGGCAGTGTGCTCGGGCTTCGTCTACGGCCTCGCCGTGGCCGACGCCATGATCCGCAGCGGCGCCGCCAGCCGCGCGCTCGTGATCGGCGCCGAGATCTTCTCGCGCATCCTCGACTTCAACGACCGGACCACCTGCGTCTTGTTCGGCGACGGTGCCGGCGCGGTCGTGCTCGAAGCCAGCGACACCCCGGGACTGCTGGCCTCCGAGCTGCATGCCGACGGCCGCCACGTCGGGCTGTTGTGCGTGCCCGGCAGCGTTGCCGGCGGCCAGGTCCGGGGCGATCCGCTGCTGCGCATGAACGGGCAGGCGGTGTTCAAGCTGGCGGTCGGCGTGCTGGAGGACGTGGCCCGTTCGGTGCTCGCGAAGGCCGGCCGGACCGAGGCCGACATCGACTGGCTGATCCCGCACCAGGCCAACATCCGCATCATGCAGGGCACGGCCCGCAAGCTGAAGCTGCCGCTCGACAAGCTCATCGTCACCGTCGACGAGCACGGCAACACCTCGGCCGCGTCGATCCCGCTCGCGCTCGATGTCGCGGTGCGCAGCGGCAAGGTGCGGCGCGGCGATACGCTGATGCTCGAAGGTGTCGGCGGCGGTTTTACCTGGGGCGCCGTGCTCCTCGACTATTGACCGGTTCGACAGGACCCGACGCGCCATGAGCCGATCCGCATTCGTCTTTCCGGGCCAGGGCTCGCAGTCCGTGGGCATGCTCGACGCCTGGGGCGACCACGTCGCCGTGCGTTCGACGCTGGCCGAGGCGTCCGAAGCCCTGCACTTCGACATCGGGCGGCTCATCCGCGAGGGCCCGAAAGACCAGCTCGACCTCACCACCCACACCCAGCCGGCGATGCTTACCGCCGGCATCGCCTGCTACCGCGCCTGGCGCGCCGAGGGCGGCGCCGAGCCGGTCGTGGTGGCGGGCCATTCGCTGGGCGAGTACACCGCACTCGTCGCCGCCGACGCCCTCGCATTCGCCGATGCCTTGCCGCTGGTGCGGTTTCGCGCCGAGGCCATGCAGCAGGCGGTCCCGGTCGGCGTGGGCGCGATGGCGGCGATCCTCGGGCTCGAGGCCGAGGCGGTGGTGGCGGGCTGTGCCGAGGTGGCCGAGAGCGGTCGCGAAATCGTCTCGGCCGCCAACTTCAACGACCCCAAGCAGACCGTGATCGCGGGCACCCGGGCCGGTGTCGAGGCGGCGTGCGAGCTGCTCAAGTCGCGCGGCGCCAAACGCGCGTTGCTGCTGCCGGTGTCGGCGCCGTTCCACTCGCCCCTGATGAAGCCCGCCGCCGAGCGCCTCAAGGAGCGCCTGGCGGCGACCCCGCTCGTCGCGCCGCGCATCCCACTGGTCGGCAACGTCGACGTAGCGGTCCACACCGACCCGCAGGCGATCCGCCAGGCACTGTACCGGCAGGCGTTCGGACCGGTGCGCTGGGTCGACGGGGTGCACCGGATGCTTCAGATGGGCGCGACCGTGATCGTCGAATGCGGACCGGGCAAGGTGCTCACCGGCTTGTCCAAGCGCATCGCGCCGCAGACCGCCTCCGGCGCGGTGTTCGATCCGGCCTCGCTGCGCGACGTGCAAGGCATGCTGGCATGACCGCGGACCCATCGATCGCAGACACGGCGACTGCCGCATCCCCGCCGCAGGTCGCACTCGTCACGGGCGCCTCGCGCGGCATAGGCCAGGCGATCGCGCGCACGCTGGCCGAGGCCGGGTTCCGGGTGATCGGCACCGCCACCACCGATGCCGGCGCGGACGCCATCACCGCCAGCCTGGCGGCGCATGCGGACAGCCGCGGGATCCGGCTCGATGTGACCGATGCCGCGGGCGTGGACGCCGCCGTGGCGGCGATCGTCGCCCAGCACGGCGCCCTGCACGTCCTCGTCAATAACGCCGGCATCACGCGCGACGGCCTGTCGATGCGCATGAAGGACGAGGACTGGGACGCCGTGATCGACACCAACCTGAATGCGGTGTTCCGCACCAGCCGCGCGGTGCTGCGGCCCATGATGAAGCAACGCTACGGTCGCATCGTCAACATCACCTCGGTGGTCGGAGCCAGCGGCAACCCCGGCCAGGCGAATTACGCGGCGGCCAAGGCCGGGGTCGCGGGCATGACGCGCTCGCTCGCCCGGGAGCTGGGCAGCCGCGGCATCACCGTCAACTGCGTCGCGCCGGGCTTCATCGAGACCGACATGACCAAGGCGCTGTCCGAAGCGCAGACCAGCGCGCTGATGGCGCAGATCCCGCTCGGCCGGCTCGGCCACGCGAGCGACATCGCGCACGCGGTGGCGTTCCTGGCCTCGCCGCAGGCCGGCTACATCACCGGCACCGAGCTGCATGTGAATGGCGGCATGTTCATGAATTGAAGGCGCGAGCGCGCCGCGGCACACCGTTTGCCTCGGCTTCGTGTCCTCTGCGCCGCCT
>JBDSZM010000231.1:0-3181 GCA_039925165.1 Burkholderiaceae bacterium | reverse complement strand
GGCCCTCGGCCAGCCCGGGCGCCAGCGCCAGGGCGCGGTCGGCCGCGACCTTGGCGGGCTCGAAGGCCTCGATCGGCGCGGCGTCGGCGCCGAAGATCATGCGCCGGTACGACTCGACCAGCCCGGCGTAGGCCAGCGCATACGACAGATCGATCTCGATCGCCCGGTTGTAGAGCTCGATGCTCTTGCGCAGGCCAGCCTCGCGCAGCCCCTGGGCGTACTGGCGCGCCGCCAGGTAGAGCGCGTAGGCATCGGCGTTGCGGCTCCCGCCGGCATCCCTGGGCAGCGACGGCGACGCCGCAGCCCCCCGGTCGAGGCGCGGCGCCAGCACCCGGGCGATGCGCTCGGTGATGGCGTCCTGCAGGTCGAAGACGCCGGTCACCTGCTCGTCGAAGCTGCCGCTCCACGCCGCCACGCCATCGGCCGCCGAGAGCAGCCGCGCGGTGATCCGCAGCCGGTCGCCGCGCCGTTGCAGCGAGCCATCGACGATCCAGCCGACATCGAGCTCGCGCGCCGCCCGCAGCGGGTCCTGGTCGGGCCCGGCGTAGCGTCGCACCGAGCCGACCGAGCGCACCACCAGGCCAGGCACCAGCGACAGGCGCGCGATCAGGCTGTCGGCCATGCCGACCTCGAGCAGCTCGTCGCGGCCCTCGACGACGAGCGGCTTGAAGGGCAGCACCGCCAGTGCGCCGCCGGAGGCAGGGCCGCCGGAGGGCGGCGGCTGCCGGCGCAGCCACCACGCGGCGCCGCCCAGGCCGGCCGCGGCGGCAAGGCTGGCCGCGGCGACGACCAGCGTCCGGCGCGAAGGCGACTCGGCGGTCACCCCGATGTCCGCCGACGTCACATCCACCGGGTGCGTCGGCGGCGCCGAAGCGGGCGACGACGGCTCGGCCTGTGACGGCGGGAGCGTCGCGGACGTCGCCCCCGCATCGACCAGGGGCGACGCGCCGGCCGCGGGCAGCGCGACCACGGGCGCGACAAATCGGAACCCGCGCCGCGGCACGGTCTGCAAATAGCGTCCGCCCTGGGCATCGTCGCCGAGCGCGCGGCGCAATCCGGAGACGACCTGGCTCAGGTTGTTCTCCTCGACCACGAGGCCCGGCCAGAGGGCGTCCATCAGCGCGTCCTTGTCCAGCAGTTCGCCGGCACGTTCGACGAACAACAGCAAGGCGTCGTAGAGGCGCGGGGACAGGCCGAGCGAGCTGCCGTCGCTGCGCAGGACGCGCCGCTGCGCGCGCTCCAGCACGTAGTCGCCAAACGCATACCGCTCTGAAGACGACATGGCGCCTGCTTTCAGACTTCTTCAGCGAAGTTTCAGGACCGGTCAGGACATCCGCCGGCCCGGCGAACACGCTGGCCCGACCGGCTCGCACCCCGCAACCGGACCCGACCAGATCCCCCGAAGGAAACCATCATGACCCAATCCCGCGCGCTCAAGACAGTCTCGCTCATCACCGGCACCATCGCGGCCGCCAGCCTGCTGATGCAGGCCTGCGGCGGTGGCGCCATGGCGCAGTCGGCCGGCGACGCCGACCCGATCGAAGGCGTCTGGGAATCCAGCGTCACGATCAAGGACTGCACCACCGGCGCGGTGCTGCGCACCTTCAAGGGCGAGGGCCTGTTCCACCGCGGCGGCTCGCTGACAGCGGACAACTCGCTGCCGCGCGCGACCCAGGGTGTGGCGCTCGGCAACTGGAAGCGCGACGCCGGGTCGGCGTACACGGCCAACGCACGCTTCCTGCGCTTCAACCCCGACGGCTCGCTGGCCGGCGCCCAGACGCTTAAGCGGGTGGTGACGCTCGCGGCCGACAGCAACGGCTTCGCCGGTTCGGTGTCGGGGCAGGTGCTCGATGCGGCCGGCGTGGTGTTGCAGCCGATCTGCGGCAGCGAGACGGCGGTCCGGATCTACTGAAACGCCGGCGGGACGGCGGCGAGACGGCTCCGCGACGGCGCCTCAGGTCGCGGCGCGCAGTGACGCCCTGAGTTGCTGCCCGATCTCGGGCTTGCCGGCGAACGGGTCGGTCGGGTTGCGGCCGGTCACGATGTCTTCCAGCCGCGTCTGCACACTGCGCAGCGCGTGCGGGTGGCTGTAGATGTAGAAGCGGTTCTCGCGCACCGCATCGATCACGAACTGCGCGACCTGCGGGGCGGTGACCTTGCCGCTGCCGACCGCCTTGTCGCTCATCGCCTGGGCGACGCGCTGGCTGCGCGTGGGCGGGGTGTCGGCCTTCATTCCAGCCGGCCGGTTGCGACCGCTGCGGGTGATGCCGGTCGGGACGAAGAAGGGGCACAGCACCGACGCGCCGATCTGCTCGGTGACCAGGCGCAGGTCCTGGTAGCGCGTCTCCGAGAGCGCAACGACCGCATGCTTGCTGACGTTGTAGACGCCCATGTTGGGCGCGTTCAGCAGCCCGGCCATCGACGCGGTGTTGACGATGTGGCCTTCGTAGCCGGGGTCGCGCGCCGCCGCGTCGAGCATCATCGGCGTGAAGACGCGCACGCCGTGGGCCACGCCCATGACATTGACGCCGAGCACCCACTCCCAGTCGTGCACGCTGTGTTCCCAGATCAGCCCGCCGCCGCCGACGCCGGCGTTGTTGAAGACGAGGTGCGGCGCGCCGAAGCGGGACTGCACCGCGGCGCCGAGCGCCTCGACCTCGGCGGCGTGCGCGACATCCACGCGCTGCGCCAGCACCGCGGCGCCCTGCCCCTGCAGTTCGTCGGCGGCGCGGTCGAGCGCGTCCTGCTGGACATCGGCCAGCACCAGGTTCATGCCCTCGCGCGCCGCGATGCGGGCCAGCTCGAGGCCGAAACCCGAGCCGGCGCCGGTGATGACCGCGGTGCGGCCCTTCAGCTTTTTCATGGAATGTCCTCGGACGGTCAGGAAACGACCCGGCGCGTGCCGGGCGACGCCGAACGCTCGGCGAAGATGCGCCGCAGGGTATCGGCCAGGTCGCGCACCTCGGCGCCCTCGAGCGCGCCCTTGGCCAGCAGCAGCCGGTGCAGGCGCGGCAGGTGGTAGTGCGGCACGGCCGGGTACAGATGGTGCTCGAGGTGGTAGTTGACGTGGTGTGGAAACAGCAGCACACGGCCGAGCCAGTTGCCAGGCGAACCCCCGGTGCGGTTGCAGCGCGCCGCCGTCAGCGGCGACGACAGGTCGACCACCGCGCCATGCTCGGCG